>JBDTPR010000633.1:0-4264 GCA_039932635.1 Candidatus Solibacter sp. | reverse complement strand
GGCTTTCGGCGCCGGGGCGGTGCTCCATCTGGCCGAATTTACGATCTTGCGGAACGCGTCAGACGAAGTGCGCGCGGTGGTCATCCCATTTGTCTATCTGCACCTGGTGGGTTTCGGAGCGATCCTGCTGAGCGGCTTCTGGAGCGTCGCCAACGAATACTTCGATCCGCGAGAGGCCAAGCTGCGATTCGGGCGTATTGCGGGCGCTGGCACGGCGGGTGGGGTAGCCGGCGGCCTGATGGCGGAGCGTACGGCGGCGATGTACGGCGTGGATGCGGTGCTGTTAGTGCTCACCGTGCTCCATTTCGCCGTGGCGCTGACACTTTGGCGAATTCCGCCGGACCGAATCAGCGCGCCGGCGGAGCGCGAAAGCGATGCGGTCTGGCAGGCGGCGCGCGAGGCTTTCCGGCAAGCGCCGTTCCTGACCAATCTGGCGGTCCTGGTCCTGTTGGGTACGATGAGCGCCGCCTTGCTGGACTATCTTTTCAAGAGCGGCGCCGCGGCGGAATTCGGACGCGGTCCGGCGCTGACGCGTTACTTCGCCGTGTTCTATACCGCGAATCAGGTGCTGACGTTCGCCGTACAAGCATTTCTGTCGCCCGTGGCGCTGCGCCGTCTCGGTCTCGGAAAAACGGTGAGCTGGCATCCCGCAGCGATCATGGTCGGCTCCGCAGCGTCACTGATTGGCCCTCGGGATGTGATGGCTCCGCTGGCTCGCGGGCTGGAACTGGTGCTGCGGGGATCGTTCCTGAGATCGGGCTACGAGCTGTTCTTCACGCCAGTGCCTCCACGCGAAAAGCGGGCCGTTAAGACCTTCATCGATGTGGGCTGCGACCGTATGGGCGATGCGTTCGGGGCCGGGATTCTGTATCTCCTCCTGCTGCTCGGTCCGAGGCAGGCGGTGACTCCGCTTCTTTTGGTGGCGATAGGCCTCGCCGCGGCGGGCGTGTGGATCACGCGGCGCATGGACGCGGCCTACGTCGCGGTGCTGAAGCACGGGCTGATGAGCCGCGCGGTGGCGGTGAACGAAGTCGATATCGAGGACTCCACCACGCTGGCGGTATTGCGCACGATTCACATTCCGCTGCCGAAATCGGAGGGGCAGACGGCGCGCCCCACGACGCGGCCCACGTCGCGGCCGGGCATACGGCAGGTGGCTGGCGGGGGCGCCACGGCCGAGCCGGTCGCAGTGCACGACGCCGTGCTGGCACGGCTGGGCGAACTGCGCTCGGGCATCCCTCGCAGGGTGGCCGCGGCGCTGGGGACGCAGTTGCCGTTCGATGCTCTGCTGGTACCGCAGGCCATACGGCTGTTGGCCTGGAATGAGGCCTTCGATTCGTCGCGCGCGTTTCTGCTGTTGCACGCCCATCGCGCGGTGGGGCAGTTGGTGGATGCGCTGCTGGATCGCGATCAGGATTTCGCCATCCGGCGGCGCATTCCGCGCATCCTGGCGTACACCAGTTCGCAGCGCGCGGTGGACGGGCTGATCGACGTGCTCGGCGACACGCGGTTCGAGATCCGCTACCACGCCAGCCGCGCCTTGGAATTTCTGCATCGCATGGGCGACGATTTGCAGTTTCCTGAAGTGCCTCTGCTCAGCGCGGTGGAGCGCGAACTCTCGATTGCGCGGCCGGCGTGGGAAGGGCGGAAGCTGCTGGACCCGGCCGACGACAGCGATCAGCAGTACTGGTTTCTGGACGATGTATTGAAGGACCGTGCCAGCAAATCTCTCGAGCTGGTGTTCAGTTTGCTGGCGCTGCATTTGCCCGGGGAGCCGCTGAAGGTGGCGTTCCGCGCGCTGCACAGCGATGACCGGCTGTTGCGCGGGCTGGCGCTGGAATACCTGGAGAATAACGTATCGGCGGAGATTGTTTCGAAGCTGGCGGCATTGGCAGAGCCCGCGCCTTCCGGAGCGGCGCGGCCGCCGCAGCAGGTGTTGGAGGAACTGATGGCTTCCCAGCAGACCATTCTGATGAGTATTCCCGATCGGCCCTGATCGGGGAGCGAGATTTCAGAGTAAGATCTTTGTGAGTGGCATCGAGCATGAGAGCGCTAGTCTTGGCCGGGAGTCTTTTGCTTCCCGCTTTCGCGCAAACGCCGTTCGCCCTGAAGACGGTGATCGATGGGACATGCCTTGGCTGCCATTCCGGCGCTGGCGCTAAAGGCGGACTCGACTTCGCCTCCTTGAATTTCGACTTGGGCAATCGCGTCACGCGGGAGCGCTGGGTGCGGATCCACGATCGCGTCGAGAAGGGCGAGATGCCGCCCAAGGGCGTCTTACTCGCCGATGCCGACCGCAAGGCGATGTTGCGCCACTTGGCGCAGTTGCTCCACGCGGCCGATCTCGCCGACGTTGCCAAGAATGGCCGCGGGCCGATGCGGCGCCTGAATCGCGACGAGTACGAACAGGACCTGCGAGACATCTTGCGGCTTCCGTACCTCGACATCCGCGACATCCTTCCCGAAGATCGTGAGGCTCACCACTTCAACAAAGTCTCGGAGACGCTCGACATGTCGCGCGTGCAACTGTCGGCTTACCTGGACGCTTCGGAAACGGCGCTCCGGCAGGCCATGGCCACTGCTCCAGCGCCGCCCGCGGTGACCACGTTCCGCACGTCCGGCACGAATCTGTTTCCCGGGTTCCGCAGCACCGGCACGATTCAATCCATGTACTTCATCAAGGACAATCAGGGAGTCAACGTCGCGCAGGAACGGTGGACGCCGCTGCCGAAGGAACTGGCAGACTCCGTCGAGATGGGGCTGTTCCGTTCACCGGGCTGGCCGTACGGAGCGTTTCCGCGCGGCTTCGCAGCCAAGGCCGCGGGCGAATACCGTGTGCGAATTTCGGCGCGCGCCGTGCTTCAGCATCCTGGGTACAGCGTGTCGGACGCGACCCACGCGGTAGCTATGACGCTACGTTCGCGCCGTCCAACGAATCACGATATCGCGGAGGACGTGAAATCGGTCGGCGGCATTCTCGAGATCCAACCGGGATCGCACGTCTACGAAACCACGGTGCCGCTCATCGCGGGCCAGACCGTGGAATACGGTCTTCTCGGGCTGCCGGTGCCGCAGGTGGACGCCGAGGGGAAGACCGGCGAATACCGCTTTCCGCCGCTGCCTCCGGGCGGACAGCCGGGTGTTGCGTTCCAATGGATCGAGATCGAAGGACCGATTCCTCCGTCGATGTGGCCGCCCGCGAGCCATCGAGTCCTCTTTGATGAGTTGGGCGTGTCCCCGGCGCCTGCGGAGCCCAAACGCGAAGCCAGTCGCTTGCTGCGGCGATTTCTGCGATTGGCGGCGCGCGGCGCGGCACCGGCGGCGGCGGTGCGGCGGTTCGAGCAACTGGTATTTGCGCGCCTCGATCGCAACGAGCCTTTCAGCGAGGCGATGCTAGCCGGCTATCAGGCCATCCTGTGCTCAGATCTGTTCCTGTACCTGCGCGAGCCGAATGACAATTTTTCCGCTGCCGACCGGCTTTCGCACTTCCTGACCAATTCGAGGCCAGATGCGCAACTGCTCGCCAGCCGCCTCAAGGACCCAGCTGTGATGCGGCGGGAAACCGACCGCCTGATCCGCGGCGCAGGCTTCGACCGCTTCGTGAAGAACTTCACGGCGTACTGGCTCAATCTTCGGTATCTGCGCCGCGACGACCCGGACAAGCGCCTCTATCCGGAATACCAGTTGGACGAGTACCTGATCGATTCGCTGGAACGCGAGACGCAGGCATTCATGACCGCCATGGTGCGCGACAATCTCCCCATCCGCAACCTGGTGGAGGCGGACTTCCTCTACGTCAATGAGCGCCTGGCGAAGCACTATGACCTCGAGCCGGTTTACGGAGCCGCGATGCGGCGTATCGCGGCGCCGAAGGGGAGTCCGCTCGGCGGCCTGCTGACTCAAGGCGCGATTTTGAAGGTCACCGCCAATGGCACCTCGACCTCGCCGGTGCTTCGCGGCGCCTGGATCATGGACCGCATTCTGGGGGAGCCGCCCACGCCTCCGCCGCCGGGTGTCCCTGCGGTAGAGCCGGATATCCGCGGCGCCAAGACCATTCGAGACCTGCTCGCGATGCATACCAAATCGAGTACCTGCGCTTCGTGTCACGCCAAGTTCGATCCGCCCGGCCTGGCGCTGGAGAACTTCGATGTGGTGGGCCGGTGGCGGACTCACTACCGCGGCACCGCGGAAGGCGAGCGCGTCACCGGCATCGATCACACGGGGCATGACTTTGCCTACACGGTCGCCGGCGCTGTGGATGCGA
>JBDTPR010000632.1:0-4264 GCA_039932635.1 Candidatus Solibacter sp. | reverse complement strand
GGCCGAATCCATTGAGTAGCGGCCGCCGACCCAATCCCAGAAGCCGAACATATTGCTGAGGTCGATACCGAAGTCGGAGACTTTCTTGGCGGCGGTGGATAGTGCGACGAAATGCAGCGCGATAGACTCGGAATCCTTAAGAGCGCGAAGGCTCCACGCTTTAGCGAGTTCCGCATTGGCGATGGTTTCGAGCGTGGTGAACGTCTTGGAGGCGACGATGAAGAGGGTCTCTTCCGGCCTCAGGTCGCGAGTGGCCTCGGTGAAATCCGTACCGTCCACATTGGAGACGAAGCGGAAGGTGAGCTCGCGTCTTGAATAAAATCGCAGGGCTTCGTAGGCCATTACGGGGCCGAGGTCGCTGCCGCCGATGCCAATGTTGACGATGTTGCGGATGGGCTCGCCGGTGAAGCCCAGCCACTCGCCGGCGCGGACTTGCTTGGCGAATTTGGCCATCCGGCCGAGGACTTCGTGCACGGGTTTGCCGCTCTCTGGAACCTTCTTGATGGAATGCGCTTTGCCCTCGGGGGCGCGCAGGGCGGTGTGCAGGACCGCCCGCTTTTCGGTGACGTTGATCTGGTCGCCGCGGAACATTGCCTCGATACGTTTGCGGAGTCCGCAATCCTTCGCCAGCGCGATGAGGAGTTTCAGCGTCTCGCGGGTTACGCGGTTCTTGGAGTAGTCGAGGTAGAGACCCGCCGCCTCGGCGGTCATGCGCTTGCCTCGCTTGGGGTCCGCTTTGAAGAGATCGGTCAGGTGTTGCGGCTGAATTTCTTTGTAGTGGGACTCGAGGGCTTGGTAGGCGGCGAGATCGGTTAGCATTATGTTCAGTTTAACTCGCGGCTTCGCGCCGGGGGCTCGGGATCTGGGGATTGAGGATTCTCACGCAAAGACGCAGTGGCACAAAGAAAAGCTTAAGAAGGAGAAAACTTAGCTTTCCATGCCCATCTGGGTGAGACGGTAACGAAGTGCGTTTCGCGTCAGGCCTAGCAGGCGGGCAGCTTGGCTTTTGTTGCCGTCGGCCCGGTGCAGGGCTTCCTTAATAATGTCCTGCTCGTATTGATCCAGGCTCATGCCTTCGGGCAGAAAATGCGAATCGGTGCCGCCTTGGGCTTTGGGACGGGGGGCGTTTTCCAGACGGATGTCACTGGTGTCGAGCCGGGTACCATTGGCCATGACCAGGCTGCGCTCGATTACGTTTTCCAGCTCTCGCACGTTGCCCGGCCAGTGGTAGTTAACCAGCTTTTCCATCGCCGCATCGGTGATGGAATCCACCTGGGTGCCGTTTTCCGGAGCGAGTTTGCGCAGGAAATGGTTGGCTAGCGCCGGGATGTCCACCTTGCGCTCGCGCAGCGGCGGAATGTTCAAGGGCACGACGTTGAGGCGGTAGTAGAGATCTTCCCGGAAGGTGCCGTTTTCCAGGGCGGCGCGCAGGTCCTGATTGGTGGCCGCGACCAGGCGAACGTCGATGTGGCGGGTGACGTTGCTGCCCAGGCGCTCGAACTCACGTTCCTGGAGGATGCGCAGGAGTTTGACCTGAATGGGAGTGGGCACGTCGCCGATTTCGTCGAGGAAAACCGTGCCGGTATCGGCCTGCTCGAACTTGCCGGGCTTGGTGGTCTGCGCTCCGGTGAAGGCTCCCTTTTCGTACCCGAAGAGTTCGCTCTCCATCAGATTTTCGGGGAGCGCGGAGCAATTGATTTTGACCAGCGGGCGATCTTTGCGCGGCGAGTGGAAGTGGATGGCGCGCGCGATCAGATCTTTGCCGACGCCGCTCTCGCCAGTGAGGAGCACGGTGGCGCGGGTGGGTCCGACGCGTTCGATGGTGTTAAAGATCTCCTGCATCGACCCGCTGCGGCCGATGATGTTGTCGAACTCGTAGCGCCTCCCGAGCTGGGCCTTAAGCTCGCGGTTCTCGTCGCGCAGGGCGCTCATCTCGAGCGCTTTGTTGACTACCTGCATGAGGTGATCGAGCGAGACTGGCTTGAGGAGGAAGTCCGACGCGCCGGATTTCATGGCTTCGACGGCGGTCTCTACGCTGCCATAGGCGGTCATCATCACGACCGGAGTCTGTGGATTCTGACGGCGCACTTCGGCGAGGAAATCGAGGCCGCTCATGCGGGGCAGACGGAGATCGGAGAGCACCATGTTGGCGCGGTCCACGAGCTTGAGCCCTTCCTCCGCGGTTGCCGCCTTGTCCACCTCGAAGCCGGCGGACATGAGCTGCAGTTCGAGTACGCGGCGCAATTTCTCTTCGTCTTCGACAATCAGAATGCGTTTCTTCATGCGGTGGGTGGAGGCGGCGGGTCGTTCTGGATCAGGTCCATAGGCAGCGAGACTAAAAATATGCTGCCCTTGCCGGGCTCGCTCTCTACTGCTATCTTACCGCCGTGTTCGTCCACGATCTTGGCGACGATGGCGAGGCCCAGGCCTACGCCTTCCGGTTTGGTGGTGAAGAACGGATTGAAGATGTCCTTCATCTGTTCGGGTTTGATGCCGGAGCCGCGATCGATCACGGCGATCTTCGCGAACCCTCCCTCGGCACGGGTCTTCACGGTGACGGCGCCACCGGCCGCGGTGGCCTGCGCGGCATTGAGAACGAGGTTGTAGAAGACGCGCTCCATCAATTCGGAATCGATGGGAAAGGGCGGAATTTCCGGCGCGTAATTGCGGTAGATGGTGATGCCGGGAGTTTCCCGTTCGGCCTCGGCGATGGCGCGGTCGAGGAGGTGCGCGAGGTCCTCGGGATCGAGCCGCAGTTTGAGAGGGCGGGCGAACTGCAGAAAGCGGGTGACCAGCGAATTGGTGCGGTCGACTTCCGTGGAGATGAAGCCCGCGACTTCGCGGGCGATTTCGTTTTCGCCGCTCAATTGCTGATTCAGCATTTCCGATGAGGCTTTGATCGTGCCGAGCGGATTGCGCAGTTCGTGAGCCAGTCCGGCGGTGAGTTGGCCGAGCGCGGCGAGCTTATCGGAGCGGCGCACGGCCTCATGGGCAAGCACCAGTTGGCGATTGGCTTCGGTGAGGCTCTCGGCGGTTCGCTGGTGTTTGACGGATTGGACGCGCAGCGCTTCGGCGAGGGCATTGGCGAGATTGCCGACCATAAAGAGGCAGACCAGGCGCTGGATGAAAACTTCGATCTCGGGGCGCTCCAATACAAATTTTTCCCAATCGAGAAAGAGCAGGAACGAAAGGTAGGCGAGGGCGGCGAGGGCGGTGAAGACCAGCGTGCCGATCAGTCCCGAAGCTGTCGCGGCGGAGACCACGGGCAGGAGGAGCAGCAGCCAGAAATTACTCTGGATGCCGCCAGTGTAGGCGATCAGCAGGTAAACCAGGGCGAGCTTGAAAAGGATCCACGCGGCCCGGGCGCCGGGCGCGCCGAGCGCGGTGATCTTGGGTTCGAGCACCTGCACCAGGCCGAGAGCGACCAGGGGGGTGACCACGAAGACATCCAGAATGTCGCTGGTAGCGGCCAGCGCGACGAAGAGAGGAATCCAAACTAAATCCTGCGGTCGAACCAGCCGGAGCCACCTGGGCAAAGGACTTTCAAGCACGCAAGATATCCCTGCCGGGATTATGCCACAATGTGTAAGAAACGTCCCATGTCCAACCCAAGCATGCTGGATCAGGATCGGCCTGCCGATCCGAAGTCCCCAACCACCAACGAGCCTAACGAGTCATTTGGCGATATTCTCTCTGAGTACGAACAGTCCCACACCCATCGCATACGCGAAGAGGGCAAGAAGGGGCTGGAGGGCACCGTGGTCGCCATGACCGCCGAATCGGTGTATCTCGATATCGGCTATAAGACAGAAGGCATCATTCCCCTGGCGGAGTTCCAGGCCACCGGCGATTCGCTGAAGGTGGGCGACAAGATGCCGGTCTCGATCAAGGGCCGCGATCCGGAGGGCTACTACGAGCTTTCCCGCATTCACGTGGAGCGGCCGAAGGATTGGTCGGCGCTGGAGAAGACGTTCGCCGACAAGGCGCCGATCGCCGGCACCATCACCGCGGTGGTGAAGGGCGGCGTGAGCGTGGACATAGGCGTTCGAGCCTTCATGCCCGCGTCGCGCAGTGGGGCACGCGATGCCGCCGAGATGGAGAAGTTGGTCGGTCAGGAGATCCGCTGCCGCATCATTAAGCTCGATGTGGCGGACGAGGACGTGGTGGTGGACCGCCGCGCGCTGATCGAGGAAGAAGAGCGGGCTAACAAGGATAAACGCTATACGGAAGTCAAGGAAGGCGAGACCGTGCAGGGCACGATCCG
>JBDTPR010000631.1:0-4268 GCA_039932635.1 Candidatus Solibacter sp. | reverse complement strand
TCCAGCCGCCTTCGATGAAGCGGGTGGCCAGCCAGTCGAAGAGTTCGGGGTTCGACGGGCGCGTGCCCATGCGTCCGAAATCGTTGGGCGTCGAGACCAGGCCCGCGCCAAAATGATATTGCCACACGCGATTGACCATCACGCGCGCGGTCAGCGGGTTGGCCGGATCTACGATCCACTCCGCCAACTTGAGGCGCGGCGTGGCCGCATCGATGGGCGCTTCCGGTGTCGCCTCCGGCAGAAGGATACCGAGGGGTCGCATGCCGACTTTCGCCGTGGGACTCAGGTAATCGCCGTGAAAGAGCACCTGCACGGGCGAAGCTTTTTTCGGCTCGTCAGTGACGCTGTAGATGGATTCCAGCGGCGCCGGCATCTTATCGTCGAGCGCCTCCAGTTGCAGTTCGATCTTGGCTTTCTCGCCGTCGGGCGCGCGCCGCAATTGCCCTTGCAGACGGCGGCGCTCCTGCTCGATCGGCGCGCTCTTGGCCTTCCATTCGGCCTGCGCGGCCTCGCTGGGCTGCGCCTGTGCGAAGTGCGCCTGCAGGCGGTAGTAATCCGATTGCCGGAAGGGATCGAATTTATGATCGTGGCAGCGCGCGCAGCCCACCGTGACGCCCAGGAACGCGGCGCCCACAATGTTGGTCATCTCGGTGAGCACTTCGTTATGCGAGCTGGCCACGTCCTGGTTGCCCGCGTTCTTGCGCAGCGGGCCGAGGCGATTGAAGCCGCTCGCCACCAGCATCGCGGGGTCCTTGGAATCCATCTCGTCGCCTGCCAGTTGCTCTTTGACGAACTGGTTGTAAGGCTTGTCGGCGTTGAAGCTCTGCACCACGTAATCGCGATAGCGCCACGCGTCGGGACGGTGCATGTCGTACTCGTAGCCGTCGCTTTCCGCGAAGCGCACGACGTCGAGCCAGTGCCGGCCCCACTGCTCGCCATAGTGCGGCGAGGCCAGCAGGCGGTCCACCACCTTCTCCCAGGCGTCCGCCGATTTGTCGGCGAGGAACGCGTCCACTTCTTGCGGCGTCGGCGGCAGGCCGGTGAGATCGAAGGTCACGCGGCGGATCAAGGTGGCGCGATCGGCGGGCGGCGCGGGTTTCAGCCCGGCCTTTTTCAACCCGGCCAGCAGAAATGCGTCGATCGGATTCTTCGCCCACGCCTTGTCGGCGGCCAGCGTGAAGGCGGGCGGTGCGGGATCTTTGCGTGGCTGGAAGGCCCAGTGCCTGCGCTCCGCGGCCGTGTATACGCCCAGCGGCGCCACCGGTACTTCGGCGGCGTTCGCAAGCATCATCGCCGCACTGAAAATCGCTACGTAGCGCTGCATCGGAAGTCCCTCTGTTGGCTAGAACTTATCACATGCCGCGTGCTGCTGTCACCCAACCGGAGTCTGGTCCAGGACTATAGTGAAGGTTACCCATGCCGCACGATCTCGTCGTTTTGTTCGAGCACCCTGAGTGGCAGAAACCGCTCTTCGCGGCACTGGAACGCCGCGGCGTCAACTTCGCCAGCTTCGATCTCAAGCGGGCCGCGTTCGATCCCGATGCCGTTCCTCAAGCGCCGCTTTACTTCAATCAGGCCAGCCCCAGCGCCTACGTGCGCGGTAATACGCGTGCCGTGCCTTTCGTCTATTCGCTGATGCGCTCGCTCGAACTCGGCGGCGCGCGCGTGCTCAATGGCTCCCACGCCTTCGCCCTGGAACTCAGTAAATCGGCACAGGCGGCGCTGCTGCACAAACTCGATATCGCGCATCCGCGAACGCTCGCCTTTAACGATGTCGAAGCGGCGATCGCGCAGTGGGGTGATTGCTGGCCCGCGCTGCTCAAGCCCGAGCAGGGCGGCAGTGGCGCGCGAATGTACCTCTTGAATTCGGCCGACGAACTGGCCCGCACCCTTGCCGAGCGCCCCGACCTCTGGTTCCCGGACAATCTCCTCCTGCTGCAGGAGTACTTCCCTGTGGATGCGGCGCAGGGCATCGTGCGCATGGAATTTCTGGGCGGCGAGTTGCTCTACGCGATGCGGGTGATCTCGCACGGAGCGTTCAATCTCTGCCCCTCGGAGGAATGCAATCCGGTTTCCGGCGAAGGCCATTGCGCCATTCCCGAAACCAGGCCCGCCAAGCCCGTCGAGTTCTACCCGTACCCGCAGGTCCCTGCCGCGGCGGTCGCGGCAGGCAAGAAAATCATGGCCGCGGGCGGTCTCGACGTGGGCGGTATCGAGTATCTGGAAGCCGACGATGGCCGCCTCGTCTTCTACGACATCAACGCCAACTCGAATCTGCGCGCACCCATCGGCCAAGCTTTCGGTTTCGACCCCTTCGAGCGTGTTGTCGATTTCCTGCTGACGTACATCGGCCCGTCAGAGCCGCGACCGTGAGGGAGCGGTTACTAACTTGCCTTGAGACGCCGCATGCCGAACGCTCCCTCACGGTCGCGGCTCTGATGGGGTTCGCAATAATTCGCCGGCTTCTAAGGTAGCGGTGGCCAACCAGTTTCTGCGCATTCGAGGCCACCGCATGCTGACGCGCGCGGCTGTGATGCAGTTCTTGCGCCCTGCATCTCAATTCGCGCGCCGGAGTAGGCGATGCGCCGTCGATCACCACCGCGTCCAACTTGTTCGCCCGAACCACCAGTCGAAGGCCCAGTTCACGCAGCGCGCGCTGCCACAGCGTGAACATATCCGCGCCGGCCTCCGGGCGAACGTCGGTGGCGATTTCGAAGATCCCCTCGAGGCCTGTCCGATCCAGCACGGGCACGGCAGGCCCGGCCGCGAAACTCGGTCGCGTGGCACCCTCAATCGGCGGAATGCTCAATTGTACGCCCAGGAAATTGGCGAACTGCCGCATCTCGCCGCGAAACACGCGAGTCCCGGATTTCGGAGTCTCACCCTCCTTCACGGGATGGATGCGCACGCCGCCCGGGCCGGGCCTCAGTTCGTACACCTGTTTCGTCACGCTGTCTGTGTGCACCTTCAGCGCAAAGCGTTCCGCCAACAGCGAGCGCAGCATGGCCTTCATCTGCTCGCGCGAAGCCGCCGCGCTCACCTTCGCCTCCACATCATATTCGTCGGAATCCAGCCAGCCCGGTCCCCCGATGATCTGAAACGGCTGCGCATCGTAAGCCTGCCCGATGAGGCGCTTCAGCGTCACGTTGTGCGCGATCAAGCCGGTGGGACTGATCGCGATCGGCCAGATCGTGTCCTTGCCCAATACGTGAGCGCTCACCTTGACTGACGCGACGTCGAAGCCCTGTCCGAAGCCGGCCAGCACTCCGAGCGTGAGCAGCATGATGACCCGCATCTCGATATCATATGCCGGCGGGCGCTGACTAGCAGTTGTGAATAGTTGCAGTCAGGGGTAACGGTGAGACCTGCGTACCAGCGCAGGCCTCGTCTCTCTCTCTACGTTAAATCGCGCGCCGGCCTGCGAAGAGGTGCGCGATCAGCGACACGAACGCTACCAGCAAAAGCAGGTGAATCAAGCCGCCCGCGACGTGGAAGGCGAAGAATCCGCCCGCCCACATGACCAGCAAAACGATAAATAAAATCAGAAACATTCGGTCTCTCCTTTAAAGCAAACTGCCGCCCGTGCGGGTCGTGCGCGGGAGGATTTCGGTGGAATCGTAATCTGTGGTGGTTGCAATCGTCGAAGGTGTGCGCGGCAACGGTTTATCGGTCTTGCCGTAGTCCGAACTGGCCTCGGTTGTGGACGCGATATCTTCCCCGCCGGTGTTCTTCAGGATGTCCTTGGCGCGCGCCGTCCAATCGGAATTGTCGCAGTGTACCGACACCAGGATGCCGCCCTTGCGTATGCGGCCGTCGTACCGCTTGGCCTCATATTCGGGAATGCCCATCCCGACCAGCGCTCCCATCAATCCGCCGACCGCGCCGCCGGCGCCCATCCCCGCCAGCGCGGCCACAATCGGGCCGGCCGCAATGAAGGGCCCCAGGCCGGGGATTGCCAGCGCGCCGATACCGACCAGCAATCCTAGCGCTCCGCCTAACGCTCCGCCCGCGCCCACTCCGGCGCTGACGCCTTCGGGAGCCTTAGTGCTCTTTTCGAGCGCGAAGTCCTTGGTCCCCTCGTTGTCGGGGAACAGCACGGAGATATCCTCATTCCGGAAGCCCGCGGTAAGCAAAGCATGCACTCCCATGTCTACTTGAGCGCGATCCGGGTAGAGTCCGAACGCCGCAGTGTTCTTTCCACTCATAATTTGCTTCTCCCGGACTTCATAAGGCACGGGTCTGGCCAGCGTACGTTATGCCACCAAGGC
>JBDTPR010000630.1:0-4269 GCA_039932635.1 Candidatus Solibacter sp. | reverse complement strand
GCGGGAGACGCCGAGAAGACGATCAGCGCGACCAGCGAAATGCCGCCGATATCGCCGGGCGCGGGACCGAGCGCCACCAGCATGCCTGCCATGAGAGCGCAGCCCGCTTCCAGTAGCAGAGTGAGTCCGTGATTGCTGCCGAACATGCGGCCGGCAATCACCGCCAACGTCACGAAGCACGTCGCGATCAGCATGCGGCGGCCGCGGTGCGCGTACGGGTCCTTGCCGTCGGAGAAGGCCACGTTGAGGGCGCCGCTAGCCGCCATCACGCCGCCGGACGGATTGCCCAGCGCAATCCCGATGGCTAGCGGCAGCGCGACGCCCAACGCATTACGCAGAGCCATGGCCGGCGCCAGTTGAGTTCGGTCGAAACGCTTGATGGTGGTCCAGAGGCTGGAAGGCAAGCTACTTCCAGGATACTAGGGGGCGCGCTACCCCCGCTTTCTCCACCGCGCCGACCCATCAGGGCCGTCTGTCCCTTTCTACACCGGCCGAAACTCGGCGATCTTACGACCGGTAGGCTGCTTGCCGTGCGCGGTCATTTCGAGCGATGCCTGCCGTCCCAACTCGCGGAACTCATCGAGCGTCCGCCCCTTGCCGCCCACCAGCACCAGCATGAGCAGCTCGGGGTCGGCCTGATCGCCGGGGCCAGCGCCAGTGAACGCCACCACCCTGCCATTGGGCCTCGCGGCTTCCGAGCAGCGCCGCAGGATCGCAACCGCCTCCGCGTCCGGCCAATCGGCGAGCACGTTCTTGAGAACGTACACGTCGCCGCCCGAAGGCAGCGGATCGAAGAAGCTCTGGCCCACCACGGTGACGCGATCCGTGAGCCCCGCGCCTTCGAAAGTCGCGACGGCCTGCGCCGCGGCGCGCGGCAACTCCACCAGCGTGCCGTGCACGTGCGGATGCGCCCGCAGAATTTCGGCGAGCAGCCAGCCAGTACCGCCGCCCACATCGACCACGCTCCGCACCTTGGCCCAATCGCCGGAGTCCACCAGGATCTCGGGATCCGGCGTGCCGTGCCCGGGGCCCATGAGTGTGTCGAACTTGGCGCCGATCTCGGGGTGCGCGTCCATGTCGTCCCAGAAGTTGCGGCCGAAGGCCTCGTGATAGGCGGTCCTGCCGGTGCGTACCGCGGAGAGCAGCGTATTCCACGCGCCCGCCATGCGGCCGCCGAAGGAGTCGAGGTCGAGGCCGATGAGCGTGCCTTCGTCGAGCAGTTCCTCCGCGGTGGCGTTGAGTGTGAAGCGTCCGGGCGCGGACTCCACGAACACGCCCTTGCGCGACAGATGGCGCAGCACGCGGTGCAAGGCATCGCGATCGGTGTGGGACGCGGCGGCCAGGGCGCCGATCTCCTCGTGGCCGTCGCGTATGTGGTGCGCCACACGCAGCGTTGCGGCCACGTGTATGCACCACGGCGTGCTCAGATCAACGTGTTCCCAGATACTCATTGGGACATTATCCCTGGTTCTGCCGTTCGATTTCCGCGCGCAGGCGATCTTCCTGTTCGCGCAACTCAGGGGTGAATTCGGCGCCGAAATCTTCAGGGTCGAAGAGCTGCCGGATTTCGATTTCGGACTCCGTGCCCGTCGGGTTCGGGCAGCGCTTCACCCATTCGATGGCCTCCGCTTTGGACTTGCAGCGCCACAGCCAGAACCCGGCCACCAGCTCTTTGGTTTCCGTAAAGGGTCCGTCGACTACGGTGCGCTTGTCGCCGTCGAACTTCACGCGCGCGCCCTTCGAACTGGGTTGGAGCCCCTCGCCGGCCAGCATGATTCCAGCCTTCACCAGTTCCTCGTTGAACTTGCCCATATCGGTCAAGAGCTGCTGATCGGGCATGACGCCGGCCTCGGTCTTCGCATCGGCCTTTACCATAATCATGAATTTCATTGTTTGAATCTCCTCTGCCAGTTAGTCGAACCGGCCCCGGCAAGATCGACAGCCCGGGAGGTTTTTTTCATTCTTCCATGAATTCGCTATCCTGCTCTCATGCGAATGTTCGGATTGCTACTGCTCGCCGGCGCCACGCTTCTGGCCGACGACAAAAGCGCCATTCTTCAGAAGATGGATGGCCGCGCCGCTTATTATGGCGACGTCTCGCGCAAGATCTGGGGCTTCGCCGAACTCGGTTTCAAAGAGAAGCAGAGCGCCGCGCTACTGGCCGGAGAATTGCGTGCCGCAGGCTTCACCGTCGCCGAGAATGTGGGCGGCATGCCCACCGCGTTCACCGCCACGTGGGGGCAGGGCAAGCCGGTAATCGGCATCATGGGCGAATACGATGCGCTGCCGGGGCTCTCGCAGGACGCCGTGCCCGAACGCAAGCCGCTGGCCGAGGGCGGTCCGGGACACGGCTGCGGTCATAATCTGCTGGGCGCCGCATCGTTGTTCGCGGCCGTGACGCTGAAGGAGTGGCTGGCCGCCAACAAGCTGCCGGGCACCATCCGCTTCTACGGCACGCCCGCCGAAGAAGGCGGCGACGGCAAGCTCTACATGATCCGCGCCGGCGCCTTCAAGGATGTCGATACCGTATTGAGCTGGCATCCGTCTGATCACAACGGCGCGAACATGCGTAGTTCGCTGGCCATGATCTCGGCCAAATTCCGCTTTCACGGCAAGCCGGCGCACGCTTCGACGGCGCCAGACGCGGGGCGTTCCGCGCTCGATGGCCTGATGATCGCCGCTAATGCGATCGAGATGCTGCGCGAGCACGTCCCCGAAGCGACGCGCATACATTATGTGATTACCAACGGCGGCGCGGCGCCGAACATCGTGCCGGACTCGACCGAGCTGTTCCTGTATGCGCGCCATCCCAGCATGCCCACACTCGACGGAATCTGGGAGCGCATTCTGAAATGCGTGCAGGCCGGTGCGCTGGCCAGCGAGACGCAGGCGGAGACGGAACTGATCAACAGCTCATACAATACGCTGCCCAACGATACGCTCGCCGCCCTGGTGGACAGGAACATGCGGCAGATCGGCGGCGTCGCCTACACGTCCGACGAGCAGGCATTCGCCGAGACCATCCGCAAGACGCTCACCGATCGTACGCGTGCCATCGGCAGTCAGGAAAAGATCGAGGCGCCCGAGGAAGGCAAGGGCGGCGCTTCCACCGATGCCGGCGATGTGAGCTGGGTGTTGCCGATGGCCGACATCGGCGCCGCGACCTTCGTGCCCGGCGTGCCGGCGCACAGTTGGCAATCGGCTGCGTGCGCCGGGATGAGTATCGGACGCAAAGGCATGGTGGTAGCGGCCAAGACGCTGGTGCTCACCGGGATGGACCTGTTCACCGACCCCGCGCAGGTGGCAGCGGCGAAAGCGACTTTCGAGAAAAGGCGCGCCGGCTTCGAATACCGGTCGCGCATCCCGCTGGATCACAAACCGCCGCTGACTTACCGCGACAAATGATGTAGCATTGCTTCGATGCCCACGAAACCATCGAAAGCCAGCGCCTCTGTGGCGCGCCGTTCGTTTCTCGCCTTGGCCGCGGCCGCGCCCGCCGCATTTGCACAGACCCAGCAGCGCGACTGGACCAATCAACAGTCGCCCACTCGCTATCCCGATCCCGACATCATCTCGCTCGACCCGAGCTTCGCCAAGTACGCCATGTTCAACGCCGTCATCTACCGGCACTTTACCGGTTGCCGTTGGGCGGAGGGTCCGGCGTGGAGCGCGCAGGGACAGTACCTGCTGTGGAGCGACATTCCAAACAACAAGCAACTGCGACTCACCGAAGAAGACGCGCACGTCAGCACGTTCCGCAGCCCGTCGGGCTACAGCAACGGGAATACGTTCGACGCCGAGGGCCGTCAGCTTTCGTGCGAGCATGCGGGACGCCGCGTAGTCCGCTACGAGCACGATGGCACGGTCACCGTGATCGCCGATAAGTTCAATGGAAAGCCGCTGAATTCGCCTAACGACGTGGTGGTGCACCCCGACGGAAACATCTGGTTCACGGACCCGCCCTACGGCATCATGGGCAGCTACGAGGGCTTTCCGCAGAAGCAGGAGAACAAGGAAGCGGTATACCGGGTGGACCCGAAGACGAAAGGCATCGAAGTGGTAACGGACGCGCTCGATAAGCCCAACGGCCTCTGCTTCTCGCCCGACTATAAGAAGTTGTATGTGGTGGATACCGGCGGTCCGCGCAACATACAGGTGTTCGACGTTGCCAACAACAAGCTCACCGGCGGCAAGGTTTTCAGCGACTTGAAGCTGGGCACCCGCGCGGGCGGTTCCGACGGCATTCGCGCGGACGTGGACGGCAACATC
>JBDTPR010000629.1:0-4273 GCA_039932635.1 Candidatus Solibacter sp. | reverse complement strand
ATGGCCGGCGACGGCTTTGGCGACCAACTCGCCATGCTGGTCGTTGAGGGCGGTGCCGGAGCGCAGGAGGTTAGTGCCTTTGGCGCCGCGCAGATCGGGCGCGTGACAGGATGCGCAATTGGTTTCGTAGAGCGCCTGGCCGCGGGCCAGAACGTCCTGGCTGGCCACCGGGCGGGTGAACTGAGTGAAACCGCCACGGCGCCCTCCTCCGCCGCCGCCGCGGCCTGCGCCACCTTGCCCGCGGCCCGCGGGCGCGGGAGCGGTTTGGGGGGCCGGCGGCGCCTGTGCCAGCAGGGAGGCAGCCACGAACGAGGCGGCCGCCAGCGTGATGATGCGAGTTCGGAGATTCATTTTCATCCTTGGGATACGTCCTTGGGTGCTTGCGTGACGGGATTGCGCGTGGACGGTCAAAATGCGACGCGGTCTTTCTGTGCCTCGATTTTTTTGAAATCCAGATCCGGCACTTTTTTCAAATCGTCGAGGGCCTTAAAGGCGCCCTTGTCGGTGCGGTAGGCTACGATCGCGGCGGCTTCCTTGGCGGTGATGCCGAGGCCGGTTTCCAACTCCGCGGCCGGGGCCTGGTTGATGCTGATTTTGGCGGCGACGGGACCGAAGTTTTTGGTGAGGTATTGCAGCACCGCCATGAATTGATCTTCGGTGCCCTCGGCTCCGGAAGCCATCATTTTCTGAATGGTGGAGACCCATTCGTCGCGGCTTTGGCGATGCTGCTGGACGATGGTGGCCTCGTGACAGTTGCCGCAAAGCTGCATGGTGGCGGCCTTGCCCGGGGCTTCGGGCAATTGGGCGAACGCGCTGCCTGCGAGCGCTCCACAGAGGATTGCCGGAAGGCGCAGATAGTTGAGATATCGAATCATGATGGTTGACCTGGGTTCCCGAGCCGCCGGAATTATGCCAGCGCGGCCTTACAGAACTGCACGCACTTGGCGACTTCGGCGACGGCATCGGACCCTTCGGGAATCTGGTATTCGAGTTCGACGCTGGCCGGGAACTTGTACTTCTCCTGGCGCATGACGTTGAGGATTTCCTTGATCGGCGTCTCGCCCTTACCCCACTCCAGGTTCTGCGCGCCGTTGGTGGGCTTGGTGCGGTCCTTGAGGTGCACGCTGGCGATGCGACTGCTGTGCTTGCGCATCAGGGGGATGGGGCTCTCGCCGGTACCGGCAAGGTAGTGGCCGCAATCCAGATTGATGGCGTTGCCGGGGGACTGGTCGAGCACCGCGTCCCAGGCAGTAATGGTGGCCTGGGTATGCGCGTGGTAGGCGATGCGCATCTTCTTTTTGGCGGCGAAATCGCCGACCCGTTTGGTGAAAGCCGCGTTGTTGCTGAGTTCGAGGGTGATGTGATTGGCGCCGAGGGTGTCGGCGACGTGGAAGATGTATTCGTACTCCTCGTCGGACATGTTGGCGTTCGGCTCGAGCTTGAGGGCGTAGATGTCCACGCCGGCGTCATTGTACATTTTTCGAAGCGCTTTGTATTTGTCCATGGGGACGGAGAGGCGCCACTTCTTGATCTCTTCGGCGCGGGCCTGTTGGGCGGCCTGCTGCTCGGGAGTGAGGGGCTGACGGCCGCCGCCACCACCTCCGCCGGGTGCTCCGGCGCCGCGTCCAGCGCCGCCACCAGCAGGTCCGCCGGGGGCGCCGCCGCGACCCGCGGGGGCAGGCGAACCGGCGTAGATTTCCGCCGCCGGGCCCATGAGTTCAATGGCGCTGACGCCCGAATCGACCAGGTATTTCAAGAGTGCCACGGCGTCGTTGGCGCCCGGCATGGAGCGATAGCTGTAGGTGATCGCGCCGACCTGTACGCCGTCGAATTTCGAGTTGGGCCTGGCCAACAATCTGGATGCCGGCAAGGCGGCTAGTGCTACTTTTCCTAGATCACGTCTGGTAAGAACCACGGGGTCTTCCCTCCACTGGATGCCTGCGGGGCATTCTACTACAACGCAGGAACGTTTGACAGAAGACGTGTTTTTAGGGGCGCTTGGTTACCGGTGGCGGATAGGGCGGGTGGCGCGGCCTCCGTGACGTGGAGCCGGTGAGCAGAACGTGAACGTGAGCTCGGTGGCCGCAAATCCATATTCTCGCAATGGCGGCGGGAAGGACAGTAGGGGAGGTACCAGATAGTAATGGTTAAAGTACCCTGGTCCGCCCGGTTGCTTAGCCTTAGTTCAGTCGTTTCAGCCAAATGTTGCGGGTGTAAAGTTCGCCCAGATTCTCGGTTTCGATGCCGATTTTACCGGCGGCGCGGAAGTAGCCCGGATCGCTATCGATGAAGACGGAGATGAGGTGGCCGTTCATGAACATCGAGTGGGTGTTGCCCTTGGCGACCAGCAGGTATTGGTTGTAGTCGTCCTTCTTGAACCAGGAATCCAGCGTGGCTTTGTCGGCGATGGTGCCGAGGAGCCTTCTTGGCTTACCCTCCTCGGCGAGGACCACCTGTCCGGGACTGGCGACAATGCCGCGCCCCAACTGCTCGTAATACTGGCCGGAATACTGGTTGGCGGCGTCGAAATCGAACTGCGGGCCGGACATGTCCCACTTTGCGCGCTCGGCAGCGGACGGAGGGGTGCCGGGATTGGCGCACTGCGGACCGCGTCCACCGCCGGGGCCGCGTCCTGCGCCGCCTCGTCCAGGTCCGCCAGGTGCGCCCGCTCCGCCGGGTGCAGCCGCTGCTGCGCCGCGGCCGAGGGTGCCGCCACCGCCGCGTCCCGGGTACTTGAAGGCGACGTCGCCGGCGGAGGTAATGTAGCTGCGGTATTGAATGCCGGCGTTGTCATTGCCGGTGGTTTTGGATTCCCATTTGAGCTGGAAGTCGGCCGGCTCGCCGCCCTGCCAGACGAGGTAGATGGTGCCGGTGGGTTTCTCGCAGGTGGCCTGGACGTAGATGGCGCTGTCCTTGACCGACCAGAAGCGGGGGTCGCCGTCCCAGCCGTTCAGGGTCTGGCCGTCGAAGAGGGAGACCCAGCCTTCGTTGTCGGCGTAATCGATGGGCTGAGCGCCGCGACCTCCGCGCCCTGCACCGAAGGCGCCGGGAGCTCCAGCGGCGGGTGCGGGCGGCTGCTGCTGGGAAGACGCACGCGGCGTCACCAGGAGTGCAAGGGCGCCGAGCGCGCCGGCGATGAGAAACGTGTTGGTCAGCTTCATGGGTTCCCTTCTGTTCTCTTCCAAGGATAGAGAGGACGAGATTGAAGGGCCCGTCGTTACCGTTGGGTTGATCCGGGGGCGGTTAATTGGATAGAGTCGTGCCTGGAGCTGCCTTCTGGAAATTCATCTGATCGACGGCACGTACGAGTTGTTCCGGCATTACTATGCGGTGCCGTCGGCACGCGATGCGGACGGATTCGAGGTGGCCGCGGTGAGGGGCGTGCTGCGGTCCGTGCTGGGAATGATTCAGGGCGGCGCCACTCACGTAGCTGTGGCTACGGACCACGTCATCGAGTCGTTTCGCAATGGGCTTTGGCCCGGGTATAAGACCGGCGCCGGGATCGACCCGGAGCTGCTGGCGCAGTTTCCACTACTGGAAGAGGTGATGGCGGCGGCTGGAGTGGTGGTCTGGCCGATGGTGGAGTTCGAAGCCGACGATGCGCTCGCGGCAGGGGCAGCGATCGCGGCTCGCGACGCGCGGGTCGAGCGGGTGATCATCTGCACGCCCGACAAGGATCTGGGGCAGTGCGTGCAGGGCACTCGCCTGGTGCAGTTGAACCGGCGAACGCGCGTGGAGTTCGACGAGGCCGGGATCGTGAAGAAATTCGGCGTCGCGCCGGACTCCATCGCCGACTATCTCGCGCTGGTGGGAGACGCAGCGGATGGCTACCCGGGCTTGCCGGGGTGGGGAGCGAAATCGTCGGCCGCGGTGCTGGCCAAGTTCCGGCATCTGGAAGACATTCCGGCGGACTGGCGCGAGTGGCAGGTGAATGCTTCAGGCGCGGGCGGACTGGCTCGCACGCTGGCCGAGGAGCGGGATCGGGCATTCCTATTTCGGACACTGGCGACGCTGCGCACCGACATTCCCTTGTTCGAGAATGTGGACGACTTGGAATGGCATGGTCCGAAGGATAATTACGAGGCTTTGGGGGCGCGGCTCGACGCGGCGAAGGGCGACCCGTCGAAGCGCAAGAGGTAAGACACTCCGGGAAGAAACTTGGGGGCTCGCACGTACAGCGGGACGAGCTTGTACTTGGTGATTGCGGCTTCAACGCAGAGGCGCAGAGATCGCAGAGGAAGCGCAGAGAAAACCAAGACCTCTGAGACATTCA
>JBDTPR010000628.1:0-4277 GCA_039932635.1 Candidatus Solibacter sp. | reverse complement strand
CCATCCTCACCGGGCTGGTATTCGGCGGCGTGCCCGTCTATCATTTGGTGCGGCGCGATCTGAATGCGGTGTTCCGTTCCACGGAGCGGACCGGCACCACGGAAAAGCGCGCCATCTGGACGCGCAATGCGCTGGTGGTATCCCAGGTATCGATGGCCTTCGTGCTGCTGATCGGCAGCGGACTGTTGACGCTGAGTTTCGCGCGGCTGCTGGCAGTGGACCCTGGATTCCGCGCGGAAGGCGTGCAGGCGGCGGAGTTTTCCCTGCCGTGGTCGCGCTACAAGGACGACGCCCAGTCGCGCATCTTCATCAACGGCCTGCTGGACAGGGTACGCAAGATTCCGGGCGTAGTGGCCACAGGCGCGTCCAATTCCCTGCCCTTCGGCGATAACTCCAACGCCAGCGCCATGTCCGTGGAAGGCTACAATCCGGCCACGGGCGAATTGCCTCCGGTGCCGCGCTGGAACAACATTGACTCGGGGTACTTCACCGCCATGGGAATTCCGCTGAAAGCCGGGCGCTACTTCCGCGACGGCGATACCGAGACCACGCAAAAGGTCGCGATCGTCGATGAGTTCATCGCGAAGAAGTATTTCCCCAACGGCAATGCGATGGGCGGCCACGTGCGGCGCGGACTCGACGTGAAGGACCCTGCCTTCACCATCGTGGGAATTGTGGGCAGCGTGAAAGCCGACGACCTGGCGGATGCGAGCCCGCGCGGCGGGGTCTACACCACCTACAAACAGGACACGCCGCGGGCCATGCACGTAGTGGTGAAGACGGCGCCCGGCAATTCACAGGCGATCGCCGCGGTGCGCAACGCACTCCGTGAGTCCGACCCCGAACTACCGCTATTCGACGTGAAGAGCATGCCGGAGCGCGTGGGCGCGAGTGTCAGCGATCGCAAGGCGGCGATGGTGATCTGCATGGTGTTCGCGCTGCTGGCGCTGACGCTCTCGGCGATCGGCATTTACGGCGTGCTGGCGTATACGGTCACGCAGCGCACGCGCGAGTTCGGCATCCGCATGGCGCTCGGCGCCAGCGCGGGCGATGTGGTCAGCATGGTCATCCGGCATGGCGTGCGCCTGGCGGCAATCGGCCTGACGATCGGGATCGCGGGCGCGCTAGTGCTCACCAGACTGATGGCCACGATGCTCTACGGAGTGAAGCCGACCGACCCCTTGGTGTTCGGCGCTGTCTCGGTGGCGCTGATGCTGGTCGCGCTGGCGGCATCGATTGTTCCTTCGGTGCGGATCTCGCGAATACGCCCCGCCAACGCGCTGCGCTACGAGTGATGCGCGCCCCAATCGCCGAACCCATCAGAGCCGCGACCGTCAGGGAGCGGTTGCTAACTTGCCTGAGACGCCGCATGCCGAACGCTCCCTCGTGGTCGCGGCTCTGATGGGGTTCCCAATAATTCGCGGCTTCTAAGGGAGCGTCCGCGAAGCTTGCCTCGCAGTCTTACGGGCGTTGCTCGGACGGCCCTTTGTCGCGCCCGAACTTGGGCGCCTTCGAACTGCCCACCACCTGGATCTTCAGGTAGGTGCCCGCCCCATGATTCGATAGGAACGGATCTACCGGTTTGAGCACCCAGTGCTTCCATCCGGTCTGCGTCTGGGAGACCTTGGCCTGCAACCGCAGCGCGCCGTGGAAATCGAGTACATCGTCATCCAGAGCGTAGCTTCCAGCCAAGTGTACGTCGGCGCCTGAGACACCGAAGGTCAGCTGGCCGAAGGTAATCACGCTGCCGTCGAGTTTAAAATCGCCCTGCATCCGCGACACCACCTCGTCGATCTCCTGATTCTGCGGCTGACCCCGCCCGCGGCGGCTGAGACCATCGATCTGGTCCTGAATCGTGGACTTCAGAAAATGGGCTCCAGTGATATCGAACTTGCCATCGAGGCGCAGCTTGTCTATCACCTTGCCGTCGAGGTTCGGCAGTTCCAGCGCCGTTTTGAGGTTCAGCCTGCCTTCCATAAAAGGGGCGCCCTTCATGGCGAGGCGCAAAATATCCGTCATGCGCCCCTGGGGCATGTCTACGTTCAGATGGATGCTGCGGTGCTTATCGCCTTCGTGCTTGAAGACCACGCCACTGGTGGTGAAGTGCGTACCGCCCAGAGTCGCCTTCACCGGCTTCAGCGTGGTGTCGCCATTGGTGCCGTCCACCAGGACCTCGTACTGCGTGCGCAGAGGGACCGAGTTGCCGGAGCGCTTGAGTCGGAAATCCGGGACGTACGCCTCGCCGCGCGCCGTAATGGAATCGAGCTGTCCCTCGAACCGCCCCGTGGAACTCAGAATCCCCGCGACCCCTTGGAAGACGCCCAGATCCGCATGATCGAAGGTGAAGTCGCCCGCCAGTTGGGTGTCGCCCGGGTCGCCGGCGTTCCAGGGTCCAAAACCGCCCACGCTGTGAATCTCGCCCGGAGGCTTGGGATTCGTCAACATGGCGTCGTACTTCATGGCGACTCCCGGTCCGGCGGATTGCAGGCGGAGGTCGTGAATGTCGAAGCGCAACGGCCTCTTGCCCGTGTCCCTGGGGAGCATGTAGAGCGTGGCGCTCTTGATCTCCACGCGATCGATGACCACCTTGGGCGGACCATCGTCCTTGTCCGCCGTGTCGGGCGCAGAAGGAGTGCCAGCCTTCTGTTCGCGAGGCGGAATGTTGATTTCGAGCCCGGTCACGGCCACCACGGGGACATGCACGGTCGTATCGAAGAGGTTGCCGATATTAATTCCGGTTACGAATTTTTGTATCCGGAACAAGGGCGGCCGGTCGCCGGCGCCGCGCGTTCGCATCACGATATTCTCGCCTTCCACAGCGGCGACGGTTCCCTTCCCTTTGGTGAAGACCATACGCAATGGCGAGAGTCTTGGCAAGGTGATGCGGAGCGCTCCAATCTGCACGTCCGCGTTGAAGCGGGTGCGCAGGTAGTCTTCAGCGCGCTGGCGTATGTAAGGCTCGATTCGGTGGCTCAGCCTTGCGCCGGCTATCACTATTCCAATGGCGACCAGCAGTACGGCGATCCCCGTACCGGCAACAATTTTCTCTCTGCGCGACACAACACGGTCTTCGGCACGCGGCACGCCGATGTGCGAAATGTCACTGTGCGCGCCATGCTGGTGCTCCTACGCCGCAGCCCTGGTACCGTGGTGCAGTTACATGATTTACTTTCCCGCCTTCGATGCACTGCGGGAGGCGGCAAAAGTTTCCGTTTACTGGCGCATGTGGAAAGGTCGCTCCTACCGCGCCCGACCCATCGTCTGGCGGCGCACGATGCCCGCGCCTTCGCGGATCACCACCAATTGCCCCGCGGCCACATCGCCGATCTTTTCCACCGCGCCGTTCGGCCACCGGATCTCGAGGCTGGCAGAGGTCGCCGCCCCAAGTCCGAAATGCAGTCGCCGATCGTTGACCGAGAGGTACGAGGACTGCGCCAGCACCGCCTGCGCCTGCCGCCGCTCGCCGTAAGCGGCAATCACCTGCGCGCCGATCGCGCTGCGATTGGAGACCACGCCCACCAGTTGCACCTTCAGCCAGTGACCGGCGCCGGAAAGTTCGTTCCGCAGCAGCGATGGTGGCTCATTCAGATTGACCAGGAGAATATCGATGTCGCCATCGTTATCGAAATCGCCGAAGGCGGCGCCGCGGCTGGAGTGCGTCTCGGCGATCCCGGGTCCGGCCTGCTCGCGCAGCTCTTCGAATTTGCTATCGCCCAAATTGCGGAAGATCACGCTGGGCGTTCGATACGCGGCGTCGGGCGATTTCTGCTCCACTTCGGGATAGACCATGCCCGTAGTGAACATGAGGTCGGGAAGCCCGTCGTTATTGAGATCGACCATGCCGGCGCCCCACCCCACGTAGCGCGTCTCCGCCCCAAGGCCGGAGCGAACGGTGACGTCGCGGAACGAGCCCTTGCCGTTATTGCGATACAAAACGTTGGTGTCAGCGCGGAAGTGCGTCTTGAAAATATCCAGGTGGCCGTCGGTGTCGAAGTCGCCGATGGCGACGCCCATACCGGCCTGCTCCTGCCCGTCTTCACTGAGCGAGACGCCGGCTTCGAGCCCCTGTTCACTAAACGTGCCATCGCGATTATTGCGGAAGAGCAGGCTCGGGGAAGTGTCGCAGGCGACGTAGATATCGGGCCAGCCATCGCCATCCAGATCGGCGGCGAGGGCGGTGAGCGCGTACCCCGGCTTGACGGCGGCGATGCCGGATTTCTCGCTGACATCGGTGAAAGTGCCGTCGCCATTGTTGTGATACAGCGAGTGCCGGCCGT
>JBDTPR010000627.1:0-4285 GCA_039932635.1 Candidatus Solibacter sp. | reverse complement strand
ATTCAAGGCCTGGCTAATGAACCGCGGCACCACCATGCCGTAACGCCCCACCTGCCGCGGACCGATGCAGTTGAAAAGCCGCGCCACGACGGTAGGTACGCCGAATTCCTTCCAGAATGCGAGCGCCAGAAATTCGTCGACGGCCTTGCTGGAGGCGTAGCTCCATCGCGATTTGCTGGTGGGACCGCTGATCAGGTCCGCATCCTCCCGGAAGGGAAACGCCGTGCTCTTCCCGTACACTTCCGAGGTGGATGCCACCAGAACTTTCTTCTTCTTCTTGGCCGCCATCTTGAGCACGCATTCGGTGCCCCCGATGTTGTTCATGATGGTGGTCACGGGACTCTCGATGATGTTGAACACCCCGACGGTCGCGGCCAGATGAAAGATCATGTCGGCCCGATCCACCAGTTCCGCCAGAACGCGCTTTTCGGTAACGCTCTCCGGGATGAATTCGAGGCTCTTGTGATTCCGGACCTGCGAGAGATTCTCGATGCTTCCGGACGAGAGGTCATCCAGTACCAACACTCGATGCCCCAGGTTGAGGGCGGCCTCAGTCAAATGAGAGCCTATGAATCCGGCGCCACCGGTGATCAGAAAAGTAGACATGTGAGGGGTGATTATGCTCGTTCAATACCAGAACCGGGATTCCTTCCAAGTGATTGATTAATCAACGTGTATTTAAAGTGAACCGGCAGGCGGGGACAGATCGGAACCGCAGTTTACCCAATTTTGGCGCTACTTCCCCATTATTTGGGAGTCTGGCCACAATTTGCAGCCCGGGCCCCGTGGACCGGGAGACTCCCGATGCCTGCATTCAAAACTCGTGCGCAATTTAAAGAGCCATTTTGCGGTGCAAGTTTATGGGATTTTTTCTGGTATTGTCGCCTTTAGAATCATAGCGGTGAGTGGTATTGCGCTTGCTTTGCAAGCTGCGGGATTTTTCCGTTTTCGGCTCACATAAGAAGAGAGTTGCCGCCTACATGTCCGTACGAACCGTTGCCCTCCTTGCGATTTGCTGTCTCCCTCTGGCCGCACAGACCAGCCGCCCGATCTCCGAAGCCATTCCGGCATCGGTCATCACCCACGCCGATTCGTTCGTATTGGCGCAGGATGGACAAGCAAGGCTTTATAACTTCGCCCTTGGCGTCAGGGGCACGCCGTTCCTGCGGGACGTCTACAAATCTTTCGGCCTATCTCCAGACGGCCGGCACTTTCTTTATCTGAAGGCCAGGGGAAAATTCCCCACGTTCCAGCTCTATAGCTACGATTTGACCACCGGGACCGAAAGCCAGATCACCGACGCACCGGTCCATAAGGCCGCCTGGTCGCCTGCCGGTTCGGTTTTAGCGTACCTGTGGCTGGACACCGCCAACCAGTTTCACATCTCGAGCCACGACCTTGCCTCCGGCGCGGACCTCGAACTTGCCACCGGCCAGTTACGGTCGGACTTTCTGGAGTGGGGCCCGGATGGCCAGGAACTGCTTTACATGACCCTGACGGCGCTGACCGACCGGGCTGCCGAAGATGGGAAATATAGCCAGAGCCTGCACCGCTACTCGATCCGCCGGCGCTCCGAAACGACCGTCCAAGCCGTCGATTGGGCCCAGTATTCGGGAAACCAGCTGGTTGTGGCCGGGCGCGACGCAACCCTCCTCTATCGCGGCATTCCGAATCCGCGCGCAGAGCGTGTACAGCGGTTCGCCATAGTCAATGGAAGAACTTACGCGGAGTTTACGGAACAGGGCCGGCCGTCGATCAAACGCTGGAACGAAGCCAATTCGACCTTTGAGGCCGTCGGGCCGGGCCAGATTTTTCTGACAACTCCTCACGGCGTAGTGGTTCGCCAGTTGAAAAGCTCCGGGATCAGTTATCAGTACTTTTCCGAAGGCGGCGATCAGCCGTTGAGCGGAAGCGACCCCGGCGGCAGCACAGACTGGAAACTGCCCTTCGGCGGATCGGCCGCCATGGTTCAGGGCGGGTCGTTGTACCAGGACGGCTCCTGCGATGGAGCCGCCTGTTTCGTGGTGGCGCATACCGGCACGCTCGGTTACGCGCTCGACTGGCAGCAGGTTCCGCAAACCCAGGGCGGCACCGCGCACATTCTGGCCACGGCGGACGGAACCGTCGCGATCACGGCGAATAACGTCACCTGCAATACCGCCTCGCCCACTTGTTTTGTCGGTTGGGACGACTACAGTTCAAGTTGCCCGGTGACTAACTTTGGCGCAGGTAACTATGTCGCCGTCGCCCATCTGGACGGGACTTATTCGTTTTACGCGCATTTGAAGTCCGGAAGTCTGCAGGTGGTGCCAGGACAGCAGATCCTTCAGGGAACCTATCTGGCGGACCAGGGACACTCGGGCGTGGCGGCGGCTTATAACAATTACCTGAGCTGCGGCGACCACCTTCACTTCAGCCGTCAGATCGGGCCCGGAGTCTGGGAACAATCGATCCCGACAGATTTCGTGGAAACGCCCTGCCTGGTGGCTTGTGCCACGTCGTATACCTCGACCAATATCGAGTTGGCGCCCGCTCCTACAGTAAATGCGATCGTGCCTTCCAGTTGGACAACGGGATCGTTGGTTCAAGTCACACTGACTGGCCAGTCCTTTGTTTTCGGCAGCGCGGTGTCCATCGACGCCGCCGGAGTGACCGTCAGCGGAGTTACCGTGTTAGGCCCGAACCGAATTCTGGCAACCTTCACGATTCCCGCCGGAACCGCCCCGGGAACGTACAACGTCACGCTGACGTCCGCCAATGGAAGCAGCAATTCGATCCAATTTCAGATCCTGGCGGGAGGCACCGGCGGACTCTTGACGGGGGCCATTGCCACTCCTGCCGGCACGCAGGCACTGACCACGCTGGGGACCACGGACTGGGCGCATTGGGGCTTCGCGACGGTCCTCAGTTTCAATCACAAGTCCGGTGCGGCTCCACAGATCGGCGACTATACCGTCATTGGCAGCGCCCCCACGACCCAGTACGCGAATAATCCGATTGGCTATAGCTGGACCAACGGCACCCCTACCACCTCGACCGCTAACACCACTACCGGCGTCTCCGTCTCCGGCCAGAATAACGGGTTCCGCATCACGGCTCCTGCCGACGCCACCACCAGAACCTTGCGCGTTTACGTAGGTGTTTCGTCGGCGCAAGGCAAACTCACTGCGCAGTTAAGCGATGCGAGCGCCTCCGGCTTTATCGATCTTTCCCTCAGTAATGGCAGCGGCGCGTCCACGGGCGTCTACACGTTGACCTACGCTGCCGCATCCGCCGGCCAGACGCTGGTGGTGAGCTACACCCAGAACAGCGCCGGCGGCAGCGTGACCCTGCAGGCAGCCGCCTTGAGCGGAGGAAGCACGGTACCGGACTTCGCTGTTTCCGTGACGCCTCCAACCCGGTCGGTAGCTCCTGGATCGAGCGCGACATTTACGGTCGCCGCCTCTGCGCTTAGCGGCTTTGCCGGAAGCGTGGACCTGAGCGTGGCGGGACTGCCCTCCGGGGTGACCGCGGATCTTAATCCCGCAACCGTAATCGCCGGTGGAACTTCCATCCTGACCTTGAGTGCCGGCGCCGGCGCGACGCTCGGCAACTATCCCCTTTCGGTTATCGCCTCGGGCGGCATCCTCACCCACACGGCGCCCCTCACGCTGGCGGTGGTGAACGCGGATTTCACCCTTTCGGCCGCGCCGGGCATCCGAACGGTCGTAGCCGGCGGCAGCGCTGTGCAGACTGTGGCCATCGCACCTCTGCCTGGATTCAGCGGCACGGTGAGCTTGAGTGCCTCCGGCATGCCCGCCGGGGTAACCGCGGTATTCAGCCCCGCCTCTCTGGCAGGAAGCGGAATCTCCGCCCTGACGCTCACCGCATCCGGTGGAGTCGCGGTGGGCAACTATCCCATCACAGTTACCGCCGCAAGCGGCAGCGTAACCCATACCACGAACTTCACGCTGGCCGTCAGCGGGGCAACTTCGGCAGGTTCGCTCGCAGGCTCTACCGCGGCGACACCTGGCACGGTGCAACTCACCACCGAGGGAACGCTCGACTGGGCGCATTGGGGCTTGAATGGCGCCTCCGGCTTCAACCACAAAGCGGGAGTCGCCCAGCCGATCGCGATGACGCTGATCGGCGGAAGCACGCCGAATGGTTTCGCGAACAATACGTCCGGCTATACCTGGACCAACGGGACTCCCACGGTATCGGTCTCAAACACCACTACCGGGATTTATATGCTGGGGCAGGACCGCGGGTTCCGGACGGAGAAGATCGACCCGGTGCTGTACAA
>JBDTPR010000626.1:0-4295 GCA_039932635.1 Candidatus Solibacter sp. | reverse complement strand
GGCGGACGGCACCATTCTGGTGGTAAAGATAGGCTCCACCACCTTCGACAACGTGACCCGCGCCATGCAGTCGCTCTGCGAAAACAACGTGCTGGGCATCGTGGCGAACGGCGCGCGCGCTTCGGAACTATACAGCAAGTACACCTATTACTATTCCAAGGCGGAATAAGTTACCAGGTTCAGGCCTCCCTGCCGCGTTGCCTCTCAGCCACGTTGCCTCTCTGCCACAACAGGCTACAATGGAAGGTCAAGCCAAATGAAGCGCACTCTTGTTGTCCTTGCCGCGGGGCTCCCCGCGCTCTTTCTCGCTTCGTGCAAGCACTCGCCGCCAGCTAATGTCGCGGCCGAAGTGAACGGGCACGCCATCACCATTGCCGATCTGGATAAGACCTACCAGTCCAACGCGCAGCAGGCCGAAGGCGCCAGCGAAGACCAGATCATGGCGCAGAAGCTCGATCTGCTGAGCAGTATGATCATTCAGGAAATCATGCTGCAGCGCGCCGAGAAACTCGGCCTGGCGGCGGTGGACGCGGATGTGGAGGCGGAAATCTCCAAGATTCGCGCTCGCAGCACCAAGGAAGAGTTCGAGAAGCAGCTCGCCGCGCAGAAGATGACGATCAACGACCTGAAAACCAAGGTGCGCAGCCAACTGACCGCGGATAAGCTGATCAACAAAGAGATTACCTCCAAGATCACCATCACCGACGCCGACATCACCACCTTCTATAACGCCAACAAGGCCAGCTTCAACCCGCCCGAACCCACGGTACATATGGCGCAGATCCTGGTGTCGCCCTTTCCTGACCCCAACGTGCGCAACCTGAAGAACAGCAAGGCGCAGAACGAAAAGGAAGCGCGCGCCAAGGTCGAAGGGCTGGCGAATCAACTGCGGCAGGGCGTCGATTTCGCGATGCTGGCACAGAACTACTCGGAAGATGCGAATTCCGCAACCAATGGCGGCGACATGGGTTTCGTGCGGCAGAGCGACTTGGATCGCGTAACGCCGGAGTTGCGCAAGGCCGTGAACTCGCTGCCGCAGGGCGGTGTGTCGCCGGTGATTCCCACTCCGGAAGGCTTCCGCATCCTGAAAGTCATCAGCCGCGAACCTGCCGGGCAGCGTGAGTTGAACGACCCCAGAGTGCAGCAGAACATCCGCGACATGCTGCTCAACAACAAGGACCAGATGCTGCGTGCAGCATACTACGAAGTGGCCCGCAACGGCGCTAAAATCGACAACTACCTGGCGAAGATCGTCCTGGAGAACGCCGGCAAGGCGAAGTGATCGCCCGGCAGTCTCTTCTGAAATCATCCGGGCCGCAAGTCTTAACGGCCTGATCCCTACTTATTCTTGCCGATTTCGTAGAGGAAGATGGTGTGATCCATCTTGCTCTGGCCGACTTTGATTTGAATCATCTCCAAGGCCTTCCAACCTCGAATCGGGAATTGATTCGAGACCACCCGCGACCCCACCTTCAGGTGCTTTTCCAGGTTGGGGCGGAGCCTTTCATTGGAATCGGTAAGGAACCACATCGTGATCACATCGGCGGGACTGAGATCCACCCGCAACGCGCTGCCCTCGATGATGTTGATGCGGTCCGCGAGGCCCAGCGTCAGGACGCGGTCTCGGGCTTTCTTGCACAAGTCCGGCATCAGCTCGACGCCCACCGCACGGGCGCCGTACTTCTGAACGGCTGTGATAACCACGCGGCCATCGCCGCTCCCCAGATCGTAGAGCATCTCGCCGGGCTTGAGATGCCCGACTTCGAGCATGCGGTCTACCAGGAATTGAGGAGTGGGGATGGCCGGCCCCAGGTTTTCAGCCGCACCAAACTTTTGGGCAGCCGCTGGGTATGCGACCAAAGCGATGGCGAACGCAGAGAAAAATACCCGCATGAAACCTATCGGGCGGCGGGGGCAACGACGGCCGTTGCGGTCCTCCCAAACTTTGATTTTACTATACGTCCGATGATTTCGGTCCAGGCAAAGAAAAGATCGCGCGGGCGCGTAATCGTAAATTCCGAACCCTTCATGGTCTTTACCGCGGCGCCGATGGCATCGCGCCACGGATTGGCCTGCGGATTCAGATTGTAATTCATGTAGAAAACCGGGAATTTCAGGTCCACCTCGCGGAACGTTTCCGCCTGCATACCACCATCTACGATGACCTTAGGACCGGCGATAATCACCGCGTCGGGCTGGTCTTTGCCTTCCTTGATCTCCTGCGTGATGAAGGAGGTGAGGAATTCGGCGTCTCCATGCTTCTGCGACAGCCGTTTCAAATCCACGGTCCCCAGATTGAGCGATTGCAGCGCCTCGCCGAGGGCGGGGAAGTCGATTTGCGATGCCTGCTCCTGCCGGTAAATGACCCGCTGTTCCTGCATATTGAACGCGACCACGGAGAAGCGCGTGATCCGCGGATCGCGAGCCATATTGCGCAGGATGGAAATCAGCGCTCGTGTGTCGACGGGTTGCAGCGACGCCGAGAGCGAATCCTGCGGCGCGAAATTGATCATCACTTTCACGTTCAAAGGATCCGGCGCCGCATCGCGCGACGCGATCGAGGGCTCTTTCTTGAAGGGCTCCGTGTCCGCCTGCTGCACGGAACTCGCCGGAATATCGAGCGCAATCTGCTTATCGCGGGCCGGCAGGATGGCGTCGGATTCCCAATTGAAGGAGCACACGCGCTCGGCACGGTCGCGCATCAGCCAATCCACGTGGTACTTGCCTTCGCCCAAATCGAAGTTTCCGGAGAGGATGGCGTTGCCGCCGGCATCGGCCTCGATCATCGGCACGTTGAAGCGGTGCGAGAAGTAGACCGCCTCATCGGGCTTTTGGTCCGGAGACACACGGAACACCATGGTGAGCACGTTATCGCTGCCCGCAAGTTCTTTGAGGGGGATGCTGACATCGTAGCCGGCGTGGAATTTGAGATCGAAACCCAGGACCGCTTTGACGGGGGTGACGGTGCACGGAACGTCCTTACGAATTTCCCTGGCTTCCAAAATCGCCGCGTCGGAAGTGAAGAGCCGCACTCCGCCGCCCGATGCCGGCATCAAAACCTGCGCGCCCAGTCCAGGCGCCAGCCAACCCATCGCCAGCCCAACCACCGCGAGGACTTCCGAAATCCCCGCCATTCCGCTACGAGAGATCCAATTGGGTACCATCGCCATCCCGTGCAGCACCTGGATTACCAGTGTTCCTGTCCTACGGTAACTCTGATTACGGTATTATGGCTCAGATTTATTGTCGTTGTATCGGCCAAATCACGCCAACTCGTAAAAATCGTTGCCGCCGGTTAGCATCCATCGCCTATCGTGGCCGCAGGTCGGGCGAATTCGCGTAAGATGAACGAATGGACGCTGGAAAGAACCAGGGTGATGCAATTCCCGACAGCTCAGGATTACCGCGGGATGTGATCGTCAGCCCCGATACCGGACGCGCGCAGCGTGTTCCGCCGGGACAGTCGCGCACCCGCAAGTGGCCGGTTCTGGATGCGAGCGGCCCTCCGAAACTTGATTTGGAGCGCTGGCAGTTCAGCCTCGCAGGTTTGGTAAACACTCCGATGGCGTGGTGCTGGCAAGAATTTCTCACTTTGCCGAGAGTTCGGGTCTTCGCCGACTTCCATTGCGTAACACGATGGTCGCGGCTGGGCAACCTCTGGGAAGGCGTAGCGACACGCGAATTAGTCAAGTTGGCTGGAGGCGTGAAGGCGGAGGCGCGCTTCGTTCTGGTGCACGGCTATGACGGCGGTTGGACGACCAACCTGCCGCTAGACGATTTCCTGGCGGAGGATGCGCTGGTCGCCATCACCCACGATGGCGAGCCCCTGAGCCTGGAACACGGCGGGCCGGCGCGCTTAATTGTGCCGCGGCTTTACGCGTGGAAGAGCGCCAAATGGGTCGCGGGCGTCGAATTCCTGGAGCACGACCAGGCCGGATTCTGGGAGGAAAACGGCTACCATATGCGCGGCGACCCCTGGACCCAGGAGCGCTTCAGTTAGTGGTTCGACCAGGACGAAATCAGACGGCCGTGGCGCGCCGCTTCACTCGGTAACGCGAGACATAAGGAGCGCCCGCCGGGGCTGGCTCCGAATGCGGATCGGCCTGAATTTCGTCAAGCATGCTTACGGCGTGCAGACATTCGGCTGGGAAGTCGAATGCCTCAAGGGCCGCGCGGACTTCATCTAGACGGCCCTCATAGGCGGGAAACTCGACCAGCGTGGCGGACTTGCCCTCGCGATGCCCGTCCGCATAGCGGTAGATGAGATCATTGATCGCCGTCAGATCCTGCCACTC
>JBDTPR010000625.1:0-4296 GCA_039932635.1 Candidatus Solibacter sp. | reverse complement strand
ACGACGTGCAACTGGACGCCAATGAACCGGCCAACGTGGCGCGGATGGCGCGCGAGATGAGGCTGCGCTACGTGGTGATCACGAGCGTCAATCGCGACGATCTGGAGGATGGCGGGTCGCATCACTTCGCGGAGACGGTGCGGGAAGTGCGGCGCGCCTTGCCGGAGGCGCGGGTGGAAGTGCTCACGCCGGATTTCTGCGGCGACCTGGAGGCGGTGGCGCGGGTGCTGGACGCGGGTCCGCACGTGTTCAATCACAATATGGAAACGGCGCCGCGCTTGTATTCGCGGGTGCGTCCGCAGGCGGATTACCGGCAGTCGCTCGACGTGCTGGCATTTGCGCGCCGGCACTCGGAGCGCGTGCTGACCAAGTCGGGATTCATGGTGGGGTTGGGTGAGACGCCCGCGGAAGTGCGCACCCTGCTCGGCGATTTGCATGCGGCGGGCACGGACGTGGCGACCATCGGGCAGTATCTGCAGCCCACGCGCCGCAATCTGCCGGTAGTGGAGTTTGTGGAGCCGCGGCAGTTCGAGGAATACCGCGATTACGGCTTGAGCTTGGGCTTCAAGGCGGTGTTCAGCGGGCCGCTGGTGCGCAGTTCCTACATGGCCGATCTGGTCAGCGAGGAAGCGCAGCGGGACCTGGTTTGAGTGGGCGGCTGAACTGGCTAATGGCGCTGCTTTCGGCGGCGCTGCTCATCTTTACTTTCCCCAAGTTCTCGATCGTGTGGTTGGCTCCGGTGGCGTTGACGCCGCTGCTGGTGGCGATGGCGCGCGAACCGCGGTGGAAGCGCCGGTTCCTGATGGGTTGGAGCGCGGGCGTGGTGTACTGGTTCGGCGTCTGCTATTGGATTCAGTTCGTGTTGTCCTTTCACGGCGGTTTGGGCGATGCCGCGGGGTGGCCTGTCTTTCTGCTGTTCTGCGTGACCAAGGCGCTGCACCTGGCGGTGTTTTCCGCGCTGGCCGGAACCCTGATGGGCCGCTGGTGGGCCGCGCCTTCGCTGGCAGCCCTGTGGGTGGCTGTGGAAGTGACGCACGGTCCGCTGGGTTTCGCGTGGCTGGCGTTGGGGAATGCCGGAATCGAAATGGGGATTCCAATGCGCCTGGCGCCGTTCGCCGGAGTGTACGGGATCTCCTTCATGTTCGCGCTGATGTCGGCGGTGCTGGCGATGGCGGTGATGCGCCGTCCGCGAGTGGAGTTGTTGTGGCTGGCGCCGATTCTGTTGCTGCCGGCGCTGCGCGAGTTGCCGCGGGCGGAGCGCGGGCGCGAGACGGCGGTATTGGTGCAGCCCAAGATCTCCGAGACCGAGCCGTGGACCGAAGCCAGCGTGGATGCCATGAAGCGGCGGCAGGTAATGCTCTCGCTGCAGGGCGCGCTTTCCGAGCCGGGGCATCCGCCGTCGATCATCGTGTGGCCTGAGGTGCCGGCGCCGCTGTATTATTTCGAAGACGCGGTATTCCGCGGGTACGTCAACAATCTGGCGCACACCACCAATGCGCACGTGCTGCTCGGGATCGTGGCGCATACGCCGGGCGGCGCGCCGTTGAACTCGGCGGCGCTGGTTTCGCCCGAGGGAATTGCGGTGAGCCGCTACGACAAGGTGAATCTGGTGCCGTTCGGCGAGTTCGTGCCGTGGCCGTTCGGCTTTGCCAATAAAATTTCAACGGAGATTGGGGACTTCGCCGCGGGGAATCGCGTGGTGGTGTCGCCCGTGGTAGTATCTCCGGTGGTCACGCACAAGATCGGGACGTTCATCTGCTACGAAAGCGTGTTCCCGAATTTCGTGCGCAAGTTCGCGGCCGAGGGCGCCGAAGTGCTGTTCAATATTTCCAATGACGGCTGGTTCGGGAAGAGCGCGGCGCGCGAGCAGCATTTGAGCATGGTGCGTATGCGGGCCGCGGAGAATCAGCGATGGATCCTCCGCTCCACCAACGACGGGATTACGGCGACCATCGATTCCGCGGGCCGCTTGCGCGGGACGCTGCCGAAGTATATCGAAGCGACCTCGACCACAGGGTTCAGTTACGAGCGCGCGCAGACGGTCTACACGCGGTACGGCGACTGGTTTCCGCTGGTGTGCGCGATGGGCGCGGGCCTGGCGCTGGTCGCGGCCGCAGTGGAATACCGCGGCCGGTAGAGCCCGTTCGGAACAGCCCGTGTGCTACCCTTCGGACAAGGGCGGGAGGCCTTTTCCCGCACTGTCCGAAAATGGGATTGGCTCTGTTCCGGCACAATTCCCCGTCTTTGTGGGGCAGACTTCAGTCTGCGCACCGACTTTAGTCGGTGCCTCTAACTGTGGCGGATGACCAGGACGTCGCCATCCTTGACGATATACTCTTTGCCTTCCAGACGAAGCACGCCTTTGTCGCGGGCTCCAGAGTAGCCGCCCAGGTCGATCAGAGTTTTCCAGTTGACGACTTCGGCGCGGATGAATTTCTTTTCGAAATCCGAGTGGATCGCGCCCGCCGCTTTAGGCGCGGTGCTGTTCATGGGGATGGTCCAGGCACGGCACTCGTCGTCGCCGGCCGTGAGGAAACTCATCAGGCCGAGTAGCGAATAGGTCGCGGTGATGAGGCGTTCGAGGCCGGAATCGGTGAGGCCGTAGCTGGCGAGGTACTCGACCTGCTCGGCGCGCGGCAGTTCGGCGAGTTCGGCTTCGATCTTGCCGCAGACGGCGGTGACAGCGGTATGCGCACGGCCAGCCAGCGGTCCCTTGCGGTACTCCTCTTCGCGCTGGTGGAGTTTGTCCGCCTCTTCCTCGCCGATGTTGAGGACGTAGAGCATAGGCTTCTGGGAGAGGAACTGGAAGCCACGTATGCGTTTCTCGTCATCGGCATCGAGCGTGAGTTCGCGGAGTGGCTTGTTCTCCTCGATCATGGCCTTGCACTTGATGAGCAGTTCGTATTCCTTGTCGAACTCCGGGTTCTTGATTTTCTTGCGGTCTTTATCGAGGCGCTCCAGACGTTTCTCCAGCACCGCGAAATCGTTGAGGATGAGTTCGGTCTCGAGATCCTCCATATCGCGGATGGGATCGACCGAGCCGTTCTCGTGCGGGATGGTATCCGAGGCGAAGACGCGCAGGACATGGGCAAAGGCGTCGACATTGCGCAGGGAGGCGATGCTGCCGGCATCGCGGAGCGTTTCCTTCGAGATGGAGGGCATGTCGACGTATTCCACCGTGGCCTGCGTGACCTTGGGAGGCTCGAAGAGCTTGCCGAGGGCCTCCAGACGGGTGTCGGGCACGCGGGCGATGCCGGTGCGTGCGGAGGTGGAGCCGATGCGGGTCTCCACGGCGACCCCGGTGAGGATGGTGAAGAGCGATGTCTTGCCCGTCATGGGCAGGCCGATAATTGCAGTTTTCATAGGGAGGGACGATTTCTACAGGGGAACTTCCACCTGGCTGAGAATTTCTTCGATGATGCGCTCGCCCATATCGGCGCGGCGCTGCACCAGAGTGGTGCGGGTGTTGATGACCACGCGATGGGCGAAGAGGGGAACAGCCAATCGCTTGACGTCGTCGGGGATGGCATAGTCGCGGCCCTCCATGAGGGCGATGGCCTGAACGGCGCGGAAGAGCGCCTGGCTGCCGCGGGGACTGACGCCGAGGTTGAGGGATTCGTGGGTGCGGGTGCGCTCGACGATGGCGAGCATGTAATCGACCAGCGTGTCGTCGACCGTGACGCGGTTGACGAGGTCCTGAATGCGGAGGACGTCGTCGGCAACGAGGCTGGACGTGACGGCCGGCGCGGAGGTGGAACGGACGGCGTTGCGCAGGATCATGCGTTCGCTGGTGGCATCGGGATAGCCGATGCGGAGGCGCATGAGGAAGCGGTCGAGTTGCGACTCGGGGAGCGGGTAGGTGCCGTGGTGTTCGACGGGGTTCTGGGTGGCGATGACCATGAAGGGGCGCGGCAGGGAGTGGGAGTGGCCATCGATGGTGACCTGGCTCTCGTTCATGGCTTCGAGGAGGGCGGACTGGGTTTTGGGGGTAGTGCGGTTGATTTCGTCCGCGAGGAGGAAGTTGCTGAAGATGGGGCCGGGCTTGAATTCGAAGGCTTCGGCGTGAGCGTTGTAGATGGTGACGCCGAGGACGTCGCTGGGCAGCATGTCGCTGGTGAACTGCAGGCGGTGGAAGCGGCAGGAGACGGAGCGGGCGAGGGCCTGGGCGAGGGTGGTTTTGCCGACGCCGGGGACGTCCTCGATGAGGAGATGGCCGCGTGCCAGGAGGCAGACGAGGGAGAGGCGCACGACTTCGGGCTTGCCGTGAATCGCCGCGCCGAGGGCAGTCTCCAGTTC
>JBDTPR010000624.1:0-4305 GCA_039932635.1 Candidatus Solibacter sp. | reverse complement strand
CCACCGCGTTCTTGTGGAACGCCGCAATCCGCCTTCCTTCTGCAATGATGCCTTCAGCCTCCAAGCTGACGGACTCCACGCTGATCGGCCCGTCTACGATGTCAAAGATCTCTTGCAGAACTTCGTCAAACGGTCTTCCCGAGTTCGCAATATGGGTGGGATTCGTGGTCACGCCGTCCAGGATGCCCCACGACCAGGCCTGCCGAATCTGGGCCACGTCGGCAGTATCGATAAAAAGTTGCATATTTTCTCCAGTTAGACCTTCCAGCAAATGAGCTTCATTTCCGACATTTCTTCCGCCGCATAGCGCGGGCCTTCGCGGCCGGCGCCACTTTCCTTCACCCCGCCGTACGGCATGTGGTCGGCGCGGAACATGGGCACATCGTTGATGATGACGCCGCCCACCTCGAATTCCCGGGCCGCTTGAAACGCGCGTTTCAGGTCGCGGGTGAAAATGCCGGCCTGCAATCCATACACGCTGTCGTTCACCATCGCGATCGCGTCCTCGAACTTGCCGTAGCGGTTCACAATCACCACCGGACCGAACGCCTCCTGGCAGGAGATGCGCGTTGAGGCCGGTGCATCCGCCAGGATGGTAGGCTCCACCGTGGCGCGCTTCCTGCCGCCGCCACACGCCAGGCGGGCGCCTTGCGCCACCGCCTCCTGTATCCATCCCTCGACGCGCATGGCCTCCTGCTCGGTAATCAGCGAAGAGATGTCCGTACTTTCTTCGAAAGGGTGCCCAATCCGCAGTTTGCCCGTCGCCGCCACGAACTTCTCCAGGAACGCATCCGCGATCGATTCGTGCACATAGATCCTTTGCACGGAGATGCAGACCTGGCCGCTGTGCGAGAAACTGCCCACCACCGAGCGCGCCACCACCTCGTCGAGATCGGCGTCGGGTTCGATCACCAGGGCGGAGTTGCTGCCCAGTTCCAGCGTGACTCGTTTCAGGCCGGCCTTGGCGCGTATGTCCAGCCCCACTTCGCGGCTGCCCGTGAACGTAATCATGGCCACGCGCGGGTTCGCCACCATGGCGTTGCCCACTACGCTTCCGGAGCCGGTTATCACGTTGAAGGCGCCGGCCGGCGCGCCCGCCTCTTCCACGGCGCGGGCGAATCGCAGGGCGCTGAGCGGGGTGCTGCTGGCCGGCTTGTGCACCACGGCATTTCCGGCCGCCAGCGCCGGACCCACTTTGTGCATCATCAGGTTGAAGGGCACGTTGAACGGGGTGATGGCGGCGATCACGCCCAGGGGCTCGCGCAGCGTCATCGCCATACGGCCCTTGCCGATGGGAGCGGCGTCCATCGGGACCACCTCCCCGTGCAGTTGCCGCGCCACTTCCGCCGACGCGATCATGGTCTGCAGCGTGCGCTCCGCCTCGCCGCGCGCCTCCTTGACTGGCTTGCCGGTCTCATGGCAGATTAGCGTTGCGAAATCGGCCAGGTCGCGCCGTACGATCTCCGTGAGACGAACCAGCAGGTCCGCCCGCTCGCAGTTCGTCAGCCGGCGCATGCGTTTCGCTCCCTCATGCGCGCTTGCGATCGCCTTGTCCACCAGAGCCGCATCGGCCTTGTAACAGGCGCCCACCGGGCTACCGTCGTAAGGCAGCTCCACAGTCTGCCTCTGCGAGGTCGTGACCCACTCTCCGCCGATATACATCGGCAGAGCTTCCATCGCTTTCCCGGAACTATTCATGACGATTCCTCTCTCCTAACCGCGCAAGGCCGGCACAGTGATACCGGCGTGTGGCATAACCCCGACCCGAGCCGTAGCGTGGCGCCCGAGCAATTCCTTCAGTCTGCGCTCGTGCTCTTCCGGACGGACCGCTTTGAACCCGCAATGGCCGACGATTTCCCGATCGAGCTCCGTGACCAGGTGCACATCGTATATCCGGCCCAGCCGCGCGATCCAGAGCGCTTTGTGCCCGCCGATGACGAAATTTGTCCGCAGCGCCTGTTCCATCTCCGCCTCCCCGGAGTAGGTGCGCAGGTACCGCTCCAGCATCGCGCTGCCGAAGCCGTCCCCACAGGCGGCGTAATAGAACAGCGAGCCTCCCGGACGCAATGCTGCACAGGCGTTTTCCATCCCCTTATGCGCCTGCCGCAGATCGATATCGAGCGGCGCACCGCCGGCGGAAGCGATGACCACATCGTAGGGGCGGTCCAGGCGTGTTTGCAGCAGACGCTCCGCGGCGAGGCACCCTTCCCGGTGGGCTGCTTCGAAGTGCCCCGCGGCCACGTAGAGCATCTTGCCTTGCGAACTAAGCACCACATTGAGCATGAAGTCCGGCCCTACCAGACGGCAGCCCTCCAACAGGTCTTCGTGCGCCGGGTTGCCCTCGAGCACTCCCGCGCGGCAGCGCGGATCGAGCACCATCCGATGGTTGAACGTGGTGGTGCGGTTGCCGGCCACGCCCGGAACCACGCTTTTGCGGCCGCCGCTGAATCCCGCAATCTTGTGAAAAATGATCCCGCCCGTGAGGATGATGCGGTCCGCATCCAAAACCCGGCGGTTGATCTCGACCAGATTTCCGAAGCTCGTGGTCCCTACCGCGGCCAGGTTCTCATCGTCGGCCCCGTCGTGATCGTACATGCGGATCCGGCGCGCGATCTCCTCACCTACGATGGCGCGCTGCTCCGCCACGCTCTGTGCCCGGTGCGTACCGAGAGCGAACACGATAAAGATGTCTCCGTCGGGAACGCCAGCCAGGTTGAGCGTATTCACGATCGGGGGCAGGAACAGGTCTGAACGGGCCAGCCGGGTAATGTCGTTGACCAGGATTGCGACCGTTTCCCCCGCCCGCACCAAGCTAGCCAGCGGCGGCGTGCCCACCGGGTGATCCAGCGCATGCTGAATTGCAGCCGTTTCGTCCGGCGCCCACTGCGCATTGGGCGGCTCGATCGCCTCGGCAGCCAGCAGCAGGGAAACCTCGCCATCCCCGTATGGAATCTGAAACGCTTGAGCCATTGACTGCCATAGAATATCAGATATCAAAAAACAGGTGCAATGCCGACCTGCGCGCCCCCCATCCCGCCAACCCCGTGCCCCGCCACCGGCTCGCTCTGGTCTTGGCTGTCTTATTTATTGTGTTCTATCTTTTTGTTTCGTTTGATATTTAACATCTGATATTCTAGCCGCATGTTCGCGGCCGTTTCGCCCCAATCCGAATCCGGCATGCCCCCGCTTATCCGGCAGGTCCGCTGGTGGGTGCTGGCATTGCTTTTTTTCGCGACCGTCATCAACTTCGTCGACCGTCAGTCGCTTTCCATCGTAGCGCCGCTGTTGCGCGAATCCCTCAAGTTGAGCAATACCGACTATGGCGCCATTGTCTCCGCGTTTCTCATGGGAATGATGGTCGGCGAATTTCCGATGGGGACGCTGATGGACCGCTTCGGTGTGAAGTCCGGCTTCACCTTCGCGGTCTCCTGGTGGTCGCTGGCGAACTGTTTGCACGCGCTGGCGCGCTCCATGATGCAGTTCAGCGGCCTCCGATTCTGGCTCGGCACGGGAGAATGCGGCAACTTCTCCGGCGGCATGAAGATGGTCTCGCATTGGTTTCCCCCGCAGGAGCGGGCCTTCGCGATCGGCATCTTCAACGGCGGCTCGATGGTGGGCGCGATCATCGCTCCGCCGCTGCTCGTGGCCATTACCCTCAAGTTCGGTTGGCATGCCACGTTTCTGCTGCCCGGCATCCTGGGCTTCGTCTGGGTGATCGCGTGGCGGATCTTCTACCATTCCCCGGACCAGCACCCTTCGATCACGCCCGCGGAACGGGCATACATCCTAAGCGGACGGGCGGTCGAAGAAGCGGCGCCGCCGACCAACGCCCGCCTGCTGCGCCTGCGGCAGACGTGGGCCCTCATGGGCTGCCGCATGCTGGTGGGCCCGGTGGTGCAGTTCTACCTGTTCTGGCTGCCCGAGTACCTCTACCGCCAGCGCGGCCTTTCCTTGACCCAGATCGGCCTCTTCGCCTGGGTGCCGTTCCTGTTCGGGGACGCCGGCAGCATCGCGGGCGGGTGGGTGGCCGGATGGCTGATACGGTGCGGCTATAGCATCACCACCGCCCGGCGCATCACCATGGGCCTGGGCGCGGCGGCTTGCCTGCTCAGTTTTGCTGTGGTCGGATCGCGCAGCATTGCGGCCGCGTTGGCCGGCATCTGCTTCGTGATGATGGGGCACACGTTCCTCTCCGCCAACATGTTCGCGTCCATCTCCGACGTCTTCCCCAATAACGCGGTCGGCCGGGTCACGGGGCTCACCGGAATCGCCGGAGGCTTCAGCGGCATGGTGTTTCCGCTGCTG
>JBDTPR010000623.1:0-4310 GCA_039932635.1 Candidatus Solibacter sp. | reverse complement strand
GGCGAGCTTGTCCATCAGCGCATTGAGCTTGCCGAGCGCGACGGCGCGCACGTCGGCATTGAGCAGAGATTCAAGTGCTTTCTCTTCCCGCTCGAACCATTCCGACCGTGGCCGGAGTTTGCGCGGCGGTTTCTGCTGCGCGCCACGGAGCGAAAGTGATTCTTTGTCAGGATCGCTCCCGCCTCGGCGGCAACTCCTCCAGCGAAGTCAAAATGCACGTCGTCGGCGCCAATCAGCACAACGGCCGCCCCGGCTGGCGCGAAAGCGGCCTCATCGAAGAACTCCGCCTCGCCGACGCCGTCAACAATCCGCAACGCTGCTGGGAACTCTGGGACCTTCTCCTCTACGACAAAGTCGTCAGCGAGCCCAACATCACGCTCCTCCTCGAAACTACCGTCTACTCCGCCACCATGAAGGACGGCCGCATCGCCGAAGTGGCCGCGCGCTGCGATAAGAGCGAGCACCTCTACCGCATACGCGCCGGCATCTATTGCGATTGCACGGGCGATTCGCGCCTCGGCCTGGAAGCCGGCGCCGAGATGCGCACCGGTCGCGAAGGCCGCGCCGAATTCGGCGAGTCGCTCGCGCCCGACACGCCCGAGAATCGAACCCTGGGTTCCAGCATCCTCTTCACTTCGCGCCTATATCACAACCCCATGCCGTTCACCGCGCCATCCTGGGCGCGCAAAATCACCAAGGAGCAGCTCCGCCATCGTCCCATTACCAGTTGGGAGTACGGCTACTGGTGGATCGAATGGGGCGGCGACAAGGAAGTCATCGCCGACAACGAGCGCATACGCTTCGAACTTCTGGCCATCGTGATGGGCGTCTGGGACTACATCAAGAACAGCGGCGAATTCCCGGACAGCAAGCACTGGGCCATGGACTGGGTCGGCATGATGCCAGGCAAGCGCGGCAGCCGCCGCATGGTCGGCGACTATCTGCTCAAGCAGTCGGACCTCATGCAGAGCAGCTTCCCCGACGCGGTCGCCATCGGCGGCTGGGCGATGGATGGCCATCCGCCCGAGGGCTTCGACCGGCCCGATCTGCCGCCCAACACCGTGCTCCATCCGCCGGAAGTTTACGATATTCCGCTGCGTTCGCTCTACAGCAAGAACGTCCCGAACCTGATGATGGCTGGCCGCAATATCAGCGCCAGCTACGTCGCTTTCACGTCGGCGCGAGTCATGGCCACCTGCGCAGTCATCGGCCAGGCCGTCGGCACCGCCGCCGCGCAATGCGTCGAAGCCCGCATCCAACCTCGCGACCTCGCGCGCGACGCCCGCCAGATCGGCAAACTCCGTCAGAGCCTGCTGCGCGACGATCAGGCCATCAAGGGCCTGGTCAATCAGGACGCGCTGGATCTCGCGCGTACGGCGAAAATCACCGCCTCGGCCGAAGCAGGGGCCGCAAAGGCCGCCTTGCTGCTCGATGGACAACACCGCGACATTCCGGACAAGAAGGGCGATCCCGCCGAAGTCCACCATTGGGGCGCACCCGTCGGCGAAGGCCGCCCGGCCTGGGTGGAACTAACGTGGGACAAACCGCAGCGCATCCGCGAGGTCCAGATCACTTTCGACACTGGCTTCAAGCGCCAGCTCACGCTGTCTTCTCAAGAGAGCCAGCAGGTCAATCTGCTGCGAGCCGCGCAACCCGAAACGGTAAAGGACTACCTGCTCACGGCCCGCGCCGCCGATGGCAAACAGACCACCCTCGCCACAGTCAAAGGCAACTTCCAGCGACTCCGACGCCACCGCTTTGCGCCCGCCGAAATCCAGTCGCTGCGCATTGAAGTGCAAGCCACCAACGGAGATCCGCAGGCACGCATCTTCGAAGTCCGCGCCTACGCGTAGGTCCGGCCTCCCGGCCCCTTCACCGGCTAGTTGATGTGAGGGAGGACCGTCGATCCGTTTCCGAGTTATCGTAGCCCGATTTTCTTCAGCAGGGCAGCGTATCTCAAGTCCGTGCGGAGGTTATCGACCAATGGCTCCACTTTAATGCAGGTCAGGGCACGGTCGTGTTTCTCGTAAGCATTGGTCAGATGCTCGAAGGCCTGGTCCTTGTCGCCTAGTCCCGCATAGACCAATGCCACATTCCAGTCGAACCATCCAGAGGCACCTGGCTGAAGCCTGCTGGACATTTCCGTGAGCCGATCAAGCACCTCAGTGGCCTCTTGACGTCGGCCCGCAATAGCCAAGGTATGAGCCAAAGCGCGCAGATTGCCAGCCTCGATCCCAAGGTCTTGCGGGTTCAAGCTCTGGAACTGGGCAATCGCTTGCGCATAAAGTCCCTGGCGCGCGTAAACGGTTCCAATGCAGTGGCGTGCCGCGACTGAGTTCGGCGTTACTTCCAGGATCCTTCTAAATTCCTCCATTGCCCGATCGTACCGGCGGGCATAGTAGTGAACCTGACCGACCTGGAGAGTGACGGCGGACGGCATCGGATCGAGTTCTCGGGCTCTATCCGCTTCCCGGAGGGCCTCTTCAAATCTGCCTTCAAATGTCAGCATCCTGGAATAGTTCAAGTGAGCAATCGAGTATCCTGGATTCAATTCAATGGCCTGCCGAAATTGGTCCTCGGCGGCCCGCCAGTCCCACGTCCACATGTTCACATTGCCGAGCGCGTTGTGGGCGTCTGCCAAAGACTGGTCCAACTGCAGAGCCTTCTCGGCCAGTTGCTTCGCTCTGGCCAGTAAATCCTCGTTAGGCAACTCCCTGGCCTGCCCGAAGGCATACCAGTCCGCCAGTGCCGCGTATGCCAACCCGGAGCTTGGATCCTTCTGAATCGCGCGTTCGAAATATTCGGCAGGCGTTCGATCGTGTTCCCACTCGCCGGCTCCGGCATGGGTCTGGAACCGACCTTGCAAATAAAGCGAATAGGCTTCCAGATTGCGGGGCTGCGGCCGGACCAGGGAGCGCGCCGCCGGCCCGGAAAGCTGTATCCTCAGTGCGTTTACAATCGAGCGCGAGATGTCCTCCTGGACCGCAAAAAGGTCACGTAGAGGTCTCTCATAGTTCTGTGACCAGAGAAGATAGCCATCCTTGACCTGGACCAGACGCGCGTTCACCCGGACACGGTCGCCCGAGATTCTCGTGCCGCCTTCCAGCACCGAGCCCACTCCCAGTCTCTGACCGATTTCGTGAATATCCTGCTGACGGCTCTTGAAGGCCGAACTCGAGGCGTGCCCCGGGACCCGCAGCGCATCGACGCGACTCAACGCGCCAATGATTTCTTCGGTTAGCCCGTCACTAAAATATTCGTCTGCCGGGTTCTCACTGAGGTTGGCAAACGGGAGTACCGCGACTCCGGCCTGCAAGGTAAGCCCGTCGGACCGGGCGCTCGCGAACGCCCAGTAGATTGCAACTCCGAACAGGATGACACTCACAAGCACCATGCCTGTCCATACCCGCCGGATTCCGCTCCTGGCTGGTACCGTAACCGGAAGCCCAGTCGGAGAGTAGGCCTTTTCCACTTCAGCCGGCAAGTCTCTGGCGTGAATCGACGGAACGTAACTCCCGCGAGGGAGTTCGATAACCACCGGGTCGCTTGCACCCCCGTTGGCGTAATAATCCACCAAGCGGCGCCGCAAATTGCTGGCCTGGACCCTGACAATCGTATCCATCCGCGGGTCGAAGCTCTCGGGCCGGCCGAAGACTTCGGTGCCGATTGTGTACTCCTTGATTTGGCCGCTTTGACCTCCCATGGTTTTGCGGACGACGAATTCCAGAAAAGCGGAGAGGCGAGCTGCGCCCGAGAACTGGCTGCTCGCCAGTAGCCGAGCCAGTTGCGCTTCGATCGAATCCTGACTCAGATCATTCCGGGGGTGCGGTACGTCGCCCAACATGGGGTCCCTCTGGCGCGCCAGTGCCTAATTCTACCACTGCCGCGCTCCTTGGCCCGGACTCGGTGGGACTAAGAACGCCCTTTGTTTTCATTGGAATTAGCTGAATTCACCGCGAACTTTGCCGTTAAGCACTGGTTTCCAGTCGGCGGCGGCCGCATTCTGGGCCGTCGGACAAATGCTTTTCAACAGTTTGAAGCTTACGGGGATGGGGATGTTGTTTAGCGCATTTGTTTCTGCATCCGCTTGAAGGCTCGAAGTTGGAGCGAAATTTTGTCTGGCAAAGAGGAGAAGATCTATGAAAAACATTCAAGCCACTCTCATGAGGTACGTCGCTCTGGCACTCGCTATTGTTCCTGTGGCCACGGGAAACGTCGTCACGGATTGGAACTCAATCGCTTCTACCACGATCGTCAAGAACGGAGGAAAGGCGCCGGGCGGCGCCGCAGTTTGGTTCTCCTACGCGAGC
>JBDTPR010000622.1:0-4331 GCA_039932635.1 Candidatus Solibacter sp. | reverse complement strand
GCAATACGCTGCCTTCGAAGATCGATTGCGCGCCGCTAAATTCAGCCATGACACGTCAAAGGGAGCCCCAATTTGCCGATGGAAAAAAGGCGAAACCCTTTTGGACGTAATGCCCGTTCAAGGAACATTTCTTGGGTTCAACAGCGAATGGTACGCGGAGGCGGCCGAGTTGGCATACAACGGCGCCAAAGTGTTGCACCCGCGGACGCTGGCGCCGCTGGTGGAGAAGCGGATCCCGGTGTGGAGCAAGAACAGCTTCGCGCCCGAGAAGCCGGGCACGCGAATTGTGCCGGAGATGGCGCTGCAGCAGGGTGCGCGGGCCGTGGCCTCGATGCGCAACGTGGCGCTGGTATCGCTGGAGCCGGCGAGCGCGGAGATGAACGGCGTGCAACTGATGGCGCGCGCGCTCGATGCCATCGCCAGGGTGAATGTCGAAGTCCTGGTGGTCTCGAGTTCGAGCTACCGGCAGAATTTCTGCGTTCTGGTGCGTGAAGAAGAGTTGGAGCGTTCGCTGCAGGCGCTGGAAGCCGCGCTGGCATTGGAACTGGCTCATCATTACGTGCGCCCGATTCAGGTTGATAGGAATGTCGGGTTGCTGGCGGCGGTGGGCGAGGGGATGCAGGGCAAGCCTGGGTTGGCGGGCCGGATCTTCACGGCGATTTCGCGTGTGCAGGTGAATATTATCGCGATCGCGCAGGGCTCGAGCGAGTTGACGATTGCGGTGGTGGTGCGGCGCGACGGAGTGGAGAAGGCGGTGAAGGCGGTGCACGCGGAATGCGGCTTGGGATCGCGTCCGCCGGTGCCGGTCTTTCCGTTCGGACAGTCCGAGGGCCCGGCGCCGCGCGCAAAACGCTGATGCCAAAGCACCTGTGAGCTGCCTCACCAAGGCGCTGTATTTTCCGTTATACTAAGGGTTCCCCTTTAGAATACAGGAGTTCTGCCTAACATGTTTGATCTGTTCCGTAGCCGAGATAAAGCCGTGCGCATCCTCTTAGGAGGCTTGCTGCTGCTGGTCGCGTTTTCCATGCTGACGTACCTGGTGCCGCAGTACGGCAACGGAACTGCGGGCTCGGACCAAGTGATCGCGGAAATCGGCAAAGATACGATCACGCTGGCGGAGACGCAGCGGTTGATTCAGGCCCAGATGCGTTCGCGTCAGTTGCCGGTGGATATTCTGCCGACCTACATTCCGCAGATGCTGGACCAGATGGTTGCCGAGCGCGCCATGGTGATGGAGGCCGAGCGAATCGGCCTGGTGGTCACCGATGCGGACGTGGCCGAAGCCATCCGCCAGATGGTGCCGAGCCTGTTTCCGGACGGCAAGTTCGTAGGCAAGGACGTCTATGCCGGCATGCTGGCGCAGCAGAACATGACCATCGAGCAGTTCGAAAACGACCTGAAGCGCCAGGTGCTGGTGACCCGGCTGCGCGATATCGCGATGGAAGGAACCATCGTGACCCAGGCCGAGATCGAAGCGGCTTTCCGCAAGAAGAACGAGAAGGTGAAGGTGGAATTCGTCCGCCTGACAGCCGATAAATACAAAGCCGAATCGCAGCCTGCCACGCAGGAGATGCAGGATTACTTTAAGGCCAACGCCGCGCGGTACATGGCTCCCGAGAAGAAGAATCTGACCCTGCTGGTGGCCGACCAGGCGAAGTTGGAAGCCACGGTGACCGTGTCCGACGCCGACCTGCAGCGCATGTACACTCAGAATCAGGAAGCCTTCCGTACGCCGGAGCGGGTGAAGGCGCGCCACATTCTGATCAAGACGCAGGGCAAGTCGCCTGCCGAGGAAGCGGCGATTAAGAGCAAGATGGAAGGCCTGCTGAAGCAGGTTAAGGGCGGCGCGGATTTCGCCAAGCTGGCCAAGGAAAATTCGGAAGACGGGTCGGCGGCGAACGGCGGCGATCTGGGCGACTGGATCACGCGCGGACAGATGGTGCCGGAATTCGACAAGTCGATCTTCACGCTGAAGCCGGGCGAGACCAGCGACCTGGTGAAAACGATGTTCGGGTATCACATTATCCAGACCACGGCGAAGCAGGACGGCGGTATCCGCCCGTTCGCGGACGTCAAAACCGAACTACTCGCGCAGGCCAAGAAGCAGCGTGTCAACGACCTGATGCAACTGGCGGCCGACAAGGCTCAGAGCGCCCTGCAGAAGGACCCGACGCATCCCGAAGCGGTAGCTGCCGCCTACAACATGCAGGTGTTCCCGGTGACTGGCTATACGGCCGGGTCCGCGGTGGCCGAAGTCGGCCCGAGCCCGGATTTCGAGGCGGTGGTGATTCCTTTGAAGAAGGGTGAAGTATCGCAGTCCGTAACCGCCAACAATAAGACGATCGTGGCCATGGTGACGGACGTGGTGGCGGCGCACCCCTCGAGCTTCGAGGAAGTGCAGGGGCAGATTCGCGATTTGATGGCGAATAACCGTGCCAACGCGGCGGTTCAAAAGCACGCCAACGAACTGGTGGAGAAGGCCAAGGCGATGGGCGGAGATCTGGCGAAGGCGGCCAAGTCCATGGGCCTGGACGTGAAGACTTCCAACGACGTGGATCGCAACGGCAATATCGAGGGCATCGGCTCCGCGAGCTACATTGCCGACGCTTTCACCAAGCCAGATGGTACCGTGGTCGGGCCGACCGGCGTGCCGGACGGTGGCACGATCGTGGCGAAAGTGGTTTCGCATTCGGGCGCCGATCTGTCGCAATTGGCGGCGCAGCGCAGCATCATCCGCGACGACATCAAGAGTCAGCGGGCGCGCGAGCGCTACACGCTGTTCGAAACCGGCGTGAAGGACATGCTGGTGAAACAGGGCAAGATCAAGATCCACCAGGATGTGATCACTCGCCTGATTGCCAACTACCGCACCAGCTAACGGCGCCACCAGTCGGACAACGAACGGGAACTCGATGCTTCACGAACTGTTACAGGTGTGGTTTGGCTGGGTGCGCGATGGCGGCTACCTCGGCATCATAGTGTTGATGGCGATGGAGAGCTCGATTTTTCCGGTGCCTAGCGAGATTGTGATTCCGCCTGCCGCATTCTGGGCCTCGCAGGGGCGGATGAGCCTGACCGGGATCGTGCTGGCGGGCACGTTCGGCTCCTGGCTGGGCTCTGCGATTACGTATTGGGTGTCGCGCTGGATCGGGCGCGCGGTGATCCTGCGGTGGGGCAAGCTGGTTTTCATCAAGCCCGACAGCCTGGATCGCGCCGAGCACTTCGTGGCGCGGTATGAGGTGGGCGGGGTGTTTTTCGCGCGTCTGCTGCCGGTGTTACGCCACCTGGTATCGATTCCCGCCGGAATCGCACGCATGTCGTTCGGTGTTTTCAGTCTGGTAACGATTCTGGGCGCTGCGCTCTGGTGCAGCGTGCTGGCATGGTTCGGCGCGAAGATCACGGCGGCGCATCCCGACCTGATGCAGGATCCCGAAGCGTTGATGCGCATGGTGAAGCAGGAAGGCCAGTGGATTGTGGGCGCGGTGCTGGTGCTCGGTGTGTTGTATGTGCTGGTGATGTACATGACCAGCCGCAAGCCCGCGGTTTCCAATTAGGCGCTGCGGCCCAGCAACCCAGCGGCAAAGAGCCGGTCATCTACCTTTCCGAGCTTGCCGGCGAGCCCCGGACGTAGGATGGGCGTGTGACGAATGGTGGTAAGGTACTCCGGAATCGCCCAGACATCGTCCTCCGCGGTCATCCAGTGACTGGAATCGAAGCGGTCCAGTTTTACTGCACCGGAGTACGCGCGCAAGGTCTTCTCGCGCTTGAGGTTGTAATAGTGCTCGAAGTAGCTCATGGCGAGCTCGCGCAGGGTGCGATAAACGGGTTCGCGGTAGCGCAAGCCTGAATAATTGGACTTGGTGATGGCTCCCCAGTGTCCCTGGCGTTGGAAGATGGCGAGGACGTGGTCGTCGTCGCGCACGGCCTCAAGGTCGAAGAGGAGGGGGGTGTGGCCGAGCATGCCGAGCGCCGCCGCGCCGAAGAGGGCGCCTTCCATGCAGTGGGCGGTGCGGTCGCGCAGGACGCGACGCGGAGAGCGGCAGGTTTCGCCGTCGACTTCCTTGTTGTAGGTTAGGTCGTCGAGGAAGCGCTGGATTTTTTCTGGTGTGGTCAGGCGGCGGAAGATGGCGCGTTCGGCGGGGCTGAAGGTGTGGGGATCCATCGGCATCAGGGTAGCGTAGTTTTGGGCGCGGGAGTCAGCTTCTGCCGGGGCCGGTTGGGTTCAGTCGGCCTGTCGCAATCCGTCGCGCCGCGTTTCGTGCTGGTGAATGGCGTGCCGGTCAACGAGGAAGGCAGGATGACGAATGGGCTGCCGGGGAAAGTGCTGACGC
>JBDTPR010000621.1:0-4342 GCA_039932635.1 Candidatus Solibacter sp. | reverse complement strand
GGTGGGCGGACACTCGCGTAATATCGGCAAGACTAGCGTTGTCGCGGGCCTGATCCGGCGCCTGAAGCATATGCGTTGGACGGCGCTAAAGATCACGCAATATGGCAACGGAGTCTGCGCCAGTCACAACGCCACGACGGCCTGCGGGTGCGAGCCGGAGGACGGCCGCGAGTTCGACCTGAGCGAGGAATTCGAACCCAATACCACCGATTCCGGACGCTTTCTGGCGGCGGGAGCGGAGCGTAGTTTCTGGCTGCGCGCGCCCCACGGGGAACTGCCGCGTGCGGCCAGCCTGGTGAACAAGATCCTGGCGCAGGGCGACCATGTAATCGTGGAATCGAACAGCGTGGTGGAACTGGTGAAACCCGATGTGTTCCTCATGTTGCTGGATTTCGGCTGTGAGGATTTCAAACCTTCCAGCCTGCGTTTCATGGACCGCGCCGATGCCTTCGTAGTGATCGATCGCGGCATCAATGCGCCCTTGTGGCAGGAGGTGGCGCGCGGCATGTGGGACGGCAAGCCGCAATTTCTGGTCAAGCCGCCGCGCTACGTGACGGCCGAAGTGACGGAATTTGTGAGGTCGCAGGTCTCCGACGTTTCGGCACGCTGAGCCTTTATGAGGGTGAGTTCGGCGCCCGCCATCGAGAGGCGTCCGGCCGCGCGCTCTACCTGCTGTTCAATGGTGCGCAGGAATTCGCGGGTGCGCGATGGTTTGGCGTCGGAAATCAGATTCAGGCAGTACACGCTGGTTTCGATGGTGCCGAGATCCTGGCGCAGGTCGTGGATGAGATTGGCGAGAAGTACTTCGGCCGGGGAAGAGGTGGATAAGGGCATTGGGTAATTGAATTGGATAGCCGAGTATAGCTCCTGACAGGCCCACGCGGAATGCTCAATTTCGCAATACTGTAATGATTGAGTGGCGGAACGTACTAAGCGCGGTTCTGGCCCGGCTATGCTGAATTACGCGACCGTGAAAGCCTGATTATGGGCTACGGCCCGATTTCTGCCTCCGGCTTTCGCCTCGTAGAGGGCGTCGTCGGCATCGCGAATCAGGAATTCGGGGGCGGAGGGGGGTGTACAGGAGATTCCCAGCGATGCGGTGATGGGGACAGGCTTGCCGGAAGAGGAGCATGGAATGTTGCCGACGGACGCGCGCATGCGTTCGGCTTGCGCTGATGCAGCGTCCATATCGCAGCCGGGGAGAACGACCAGGAATTCCTCGCCGCCATAACGGCCGACCGAATCGTAGCGGCGGGCGGTGGTTCTGAGGCGCTGTGCGACTTCGCGGAGCACCGCGTCGCCCACCAGATGGCCCCGGGTGTCATTGATTAGCTTGAAGCGGTCGATGTCGACCATCAGGAGGCCGACCGGTTCGCCGGAGCGCTGCGAACGGGCAAGTTCGTCGTCCAGCTTTTCCAGAATGGTAGTGCGGTTGAAGAGCCCGGTGAGACCGTCGTGAGTGGCCTGCTGACGCAGCGCCTCGCGCGTGCGCATCAGTTCCTCCTGCAGATTCAAAATGCGGTGGCCGGCCCGCAGACGGACACGTAACTCTTGCGCATTGAATGGTTTGGTGAGGTAGTCGTCGGCGCCGGCGTCCATCCCTTCGATTAGATCCTGGGCTTCGGTGCGGGCGGTAAGGAGCAGGATATAGACGTAGGGTTCGCGATTGCTGCTGCGCACGCGGCGGCAGATCTCCACGCCGTCCATGCCGGGCATCATCCAATCCAGGACCGCCAGGCGTGGTGCATCCTCGCTTTCGAGAATGCGGAAGGCCTCGGTGCCGTTGCGCGCCATAACTGCCTGGTAGCCCCACCTGGTCAGCATGGTCTTGAGCATGGCCTGGAAGACCGGGTTGTCCTCCGCCGCCAGCACCCGCATGGGGCGTTGAGAATCTGGAGCGGCCAGCGCGGCCACGCCTCCGCCGGTAAGTCTGCCTACGCTCGAGGCACTGCCCAAATCTGCTCCCAGGCTATCGAGGTTTCCCATACCGGATGTCAACGAGTTCCTCCTCTCATTAGTTATCGGCCTTTTGCGGGAAAACTTTAGAGCTTCTAGAGCGGGTGCTACCATGAACAAACTACAGGACAAATGACACCTCCGCCGGGTCGCCCGTCAACTCCGCGAATCGCCCTTTTCCTGTTTTGCGTGCTGCTCGTCTGCCCCCTACGCTACTGGGGTTTGGGTCGCGACGTGGACAGCACATGGCGCTTTGCTCTCAATTACGCCGCGGCGCACGGATTGGTCGGCGGGCGAGACGTCCTATTTACGTACGGCCCCCTGGGCTATCTCCTATTTCCCGAATACACGGGCCACAACCTGACCTACGGATTGCTTTTTCAGGGTGTGCTTTGGGTGGTGCTGGCCGGAACTCTGGCCGACCTGTTTTTCCGCGCCGGATTGCGCGTCCGCAACCTGGGGCTTTTCACTCTCTGCCTGAGTCTGGCGGCGCCTTTATTCTGGTTCAACTACGCAGGCGGCGAGAATCTGCTGCTGACGGGCGCGCTGATCCTGATCGTGACCTTCCAACTGCGCGGATCGACGGCACGCTACGCGCTTGCACTGGTGCTGATCGGCCTGCTGCCCCTGTTCAAATTGACTGCCGGCATGGTGGGCTTCGCGGCACTGGCGGGTTTCGTGGCTGCGCGCACTGTCGATGGGGGCCGCAAGGCGCTGCCGCTCGCCATGGCCGCGGCGCTGATACCGGCGACATTGTCGGTCGGGATCTCCCTGGCCTGCCTGCGCGATATGTCCGCCTTCCTGAGCTATCTGCGCGGCAGCGCGCAACTGGCTTCGGGCTACAGCGCCGCGATGTCGTTGACCGGGACCAATCTGGAATTCATTGCCGCCGCGATTGCGCTCGGCGCGCTGCTGCTCTTGCTGCGCATGCAGGCGTCGGCCAGCCGGCCAATGGCCAGGTTCCATAGCCTGATGCTGGCCGTGCCTCTGTTCGTCAGCTTCAAGCACGGCTTCGTGCGGCAGGACGTGCACGTCATCAACTACTTCTGCTTCGTCGCGCTGGCCGCCTCGCTGGTGGCGCTGACCGTGCCGCTTACGCGCCGCGCGGTTCCCTATCTCTCGCTGCTCGCCTTGATTCCACTCACCATATGGCTCGATCAGGTGCCGGCCGCATCGGTGGTGCCCGGAATTGCCGAGATGACGGGGCTGCGTTCCCTACACGCTTTGGTGGGGGCGGCCCCGCCCTCCTGGTTACGCGAGCGCCTCGCCGGTACAATCGAGAACTACCCCGCGCTACAACGTCTGGAACCAGAGATCGCCGGCCGGATTGGCAACAGCAGTGTGACGTCGCTTTCCATCGTTTACACCAATCTGGCGGCCGCCGGATTGCGGGTCCAAATTTATCCCGTGGTGCAGCGCTACTCGGCGTACACGGTGGAATTGGACGCGCGCAATGCCGCGTGGGTGCGCGACCACGGGCCGCGATTCCTGGTCTTCGACGGCGTGGTCATCGACGAACGCGATGCGTGGGCCGAGACTCCTGCCATGTGGCTCGAAGTCTACCGCTGGTACGACACCAGCATGCTGGGAACGCGCAATCTTCTGCTGGAGCGTCGCGCCGCTGCGCGCTTCGGTCCACTGGAATCGCTCGGCCGCACGGTGGTGAAATGGCCCGCGGATCTGACCTTGCCGGCGGCTCCCGAGCGGCTCTTCTGGACACTTGATTGCGGGCTCACCACGCTCGGACGGGTCCGTCAGACACTATTCCGGCTTCCCGAAGTGCGCTTATGGTTCCGCTCGGAAGGCGGGCAGGCGCGCAATGCCCGAGTCGTTATGGACGTACTGCGCGCGCCCGTGCTGTGGAATCCGCCAGTTACGCTGGCGGAGTTCGCCACGCGCTTTCAGGGCGGGGCAGGGAGTCGCGTGGTACGCCTGCGCTTTGCCACCGCGGGGGCTGCGAATTATGGGGACACTTGCGAAGTGGAATTTCTACGCGCAAAAGAAAACCCCTTAGCCACGGATGAACACAGATGAACGCGGATAAGAGTAATTCTGTTTGCTTATCCGGGTGAATCCGTGTCCATCCGCGGCTTTAGGCGAATGCTACTGCGCCCCTTTTGATACGCCGAAAACGAAGAGCAGCCTACGCCAGCGCGTTGATCCCCGCGGGGTGGCTAGCTTCGAAGGCTGCGATCTCCGGGGCCTGTTCGAGGATGTAGCCCAACTCGTCCACGCCCTTGACCAGACAGTGCTTGGAGAACCCGTCCACCGGGAACTCTACTACTCGCCCACTCGGCGTAGTCAGGGTTTGATTGGGTAGATCGATTTTCACCGCAGCGTCGGATCCGGCGGCGAATAATTCCGCGTGTACGTCGGCCGGCACAAT
>JBDTPR010000620.1:0-4342 GCA_039932635.1 Candidatus Solibacter sp. | reverse complement strand
CCCAGGGCTACAACGCGGCGGGCTCTCTGCTGACCACCACGGGCAGCGCGTACGCGAGCTATCTGCTAGGCGCGGTGGGCAGCAGCGGCGTGAGCCAGAATTCGATCTCCGAGACCGGCGGCCGCTTCAAAACGTATGCGGCGTACATACAAGACGATTTCAAGGTCAGTCAGAAGCTGACGGTGAATCTGGGGCTGCGCTGGGATCTCTTCAGCCCGTTCTACGAAATCAATAATCTCATGTCGTTCTTCGATCCCAGTGCACCGAACGCGGCCGCCGGCGGACATGCGGGTGCGCTGGCGTTCGCGTCGCCGAGCAAGCGAAATCCGGCGGAGGCACACTACAAGAATTTCGGACCGCGCGTGGGTGCCGCGTACCGCATCGACGACAAGACGGTGCTACGGGCGGGGTTCTCCGTCATGTACGCGCACGCGCTGGGTTCGCGCTCCATCGGCCGCGCAGGGCTGAGCCAACTCGGTTTCAACGCTACCAACAATGCCACCAGCCCGGGCAACAACGCGCCGGCGTACTACTGGGATAATGGCGTGCCGCCGATCGCACAGGCGCCGCCGTTCATCGATCCCACCTACGGGACGGGCTTCATTACCTCGAATCCCACGGGCGTGCAGAATCCCGTTTACGGCGATCCGAGGCTGGGCGGCAAGCCGCCGTATTATTTGAACTGGAATTTCGGACTGCAGCGCACCATTACGCCCAACACGACGGTGGGCGTGAGCTATTCGGCAAGCATGGGCAAGTTCTTGAACGGGCCGGGCGGCGCCGGCGCGTCATACAATACTCCGTCTGTGAAGTACCTGGCGCTCGGACCGCTGCTGACGGCAACGGCGAACGCGGCGAACATCGCGTCGGCGAAAGCGATCTTCCCGGAAATAGCGCTGCCATTTTCGAATTACGTGGGGACGATAGGGCAGATGATACGTCCCTTCCCGCAATACGGGACCATTTCGACGCCGATGTTCAGTGTGGGACAGTCGAGTTACCACGGCATGCAGGCCACGCTGAGCCGCCGGTTTACGAAGGGCTTCACCTTCTCGCTCGGTTACACCTTGAGTAAGCAAATGGACAACCTGCTGGCGTCAACGCGTAATCCGTTCGACTACTCGCTGGAGAAATCGCGCGGCGTTACCGATCACCGTCACGTCTTCACCTTCACTTCGACGTATCAGTTGCCGTTCGGCAAAGGGCGCGCAATGAATCCCGGCAACGCGGTGGCGCGTGCGCTGGTCAGCAACTGGTCGGTATCGGGCTTGGTGTCGTTCCAGACTGGCGCGCCGCTCTCTTTGGTGGGCTCGAATTGCAATGCGGGCGGGATTCTGGGGACGTGCATTCCGAGCTACAATCCGGCGTTCACAGGGAACGTGCGGATCAATGGGAACTACGGCGATGGCAACGTCACCGGCGGTACTCCGACATCGTATCTGGACCGGACCGCATTCATCGCGCCCGCCGCGTATACGGTGGGGAACCTGCCGCGCACTGGCGTCTACGGTTTGAATGCACCGTTCAACAGCTCGATCGATATGAGCGTTCGCCGCGAGTTTGTGCTGCACGAAGGACTCAAGCTGGCCTTCCAGGCGGACGCCTTCAACATCAACAACACCGTCCGTTTCGGCGCACCGGCTACCAATCCGGACGCGGCAAGCTTCGGGACGATCACAGCACAGGTGAACAAGCCGCGCGCTATCCAGTTGAACGCGCGAATCACATTCTGAGACAGGATCCCAGGGGGATACCTGCCTCACAATTAACGCTAAAGTTTATCACTTTAACGTTGACAATCGTGGAACACGACACTAGACTATTCTCAAATGCGCGTGCCAGGGGGGACTTGTACCTCACGCCATGGGGACCCGATAGTCTGTCCAATACCTGTAAGTGGAGGTGTGTTCCGTGATGAACATAAGCTGCTGCCGCGCGTTCGTGTTAGGTGCGCTGACGTGCGCGCTGATGACCGCTCAAATGACCGTTACCGGTTCGATCTCCGGCAACATGACCGATCCTTCAGGCCAGGCGCTTGTGGGCGCCAAGGTCACTGTGCTGAGCACCACCACCTCCGAACCGCGCACCGCCGTGGCGAATGAGACCGGCGCCTTCAGCCTGATAGCCGTCCAGCCGGGCATCTACACCCTGCGCGTCGAGCATCCGGGCTTCAAGGTATACGAGCGGCGCGAACTGGTAGTCAGCGCCAACGAGCGCGTGTCGTTGGGCGACATCACGATGCAGATCGGCGAGGTCACGGAGACGATTAGCGTCGTCGGCGAGGCAGCGCACATCCAACTGGACAGTTCCGAACATTCCGCCGCCCTCACCACCACGCAGATCACTAACCTCACGGCTCGCGGGCGCGAGGTGGTGTCCATGCTGCGCACCATCCCAGGCGTGCAGTATCAGGCCGATCAGGATTCGACGGGCGGCAGTTACGGCACGGGCACGCCCAACATCGCGGGGTCATTCTCGGGTACGAACGTACTCGCCGTCGATGGCGTGGTCAGCAACGACCAGGGCACGCCCAACGTCTTCTCCAGCGTCACTACGCTCGATGCCATCGGCGAAGTCAAAGTGTTGCTGAATAGCTACCAGGCGGAATACGCCGGCAACGGCGGTCCCATCGTGCAGGTGGTCACCCGCGGTGGTACGCGCGAGTATCACGGCGGCGCCTACGAATACTTGCGCAACGACTGGTTGAATGCCAACGACTTCTTTAACAACCGCAACGGCGTACGGCGCCCGCGTTATAGGTACAACACGTTCGGCGGCACCATTGGCGGACCGGTCTACATCCCGGGAAAATGGAATGAGAGCCGCACCAAAATGTTCGCCTTTTACAACCTGGAACAGGCGTTGATCTCCACTCCGGGAGCCTTGAACTCGTACACCATGCCCACGGCGTTGGAGCGCAAAGGCGATTTCTCGCAGACGCTCGATGTGAATGGCAAGGTGATTCCCATCACCGATACGCTCTCCGGCGCGGCGTTCCCGAATAACATCATCCCGGCGAACCGCCTGAACGCCAACGGTCAGGCGCTGATGAACATCCTGCCGCAGCCGAACTACTTTAACCGTGCTATCAGCGGCGGCAACTACAACTATCAAATCCAGGAAGTGCAGAAGGTGCCCAAACGCAGCCAGTTGCTCCGCCTGGATTTCGTCCCCTCCGACAAGGACCGCTTCTTCGTCCGCGGTAAGACGTGGATCGCGCAGCAGCAGGGATATGCGGTGGCCGGCGGCGCGGCCCCGGTCGGCTTCTTCGCGCAGTGCTACTGCTTCACCGAGGCAGGTCTCGCCGTTGGCGAGACCCACATTTTCAGCCCCACGGTGATCATGGAAATCAGCGCCGGAGTCCGGCACAATCGCGAGGCCTGGAAGCCCTACGGCGAGAACGAAATCAACAAGGTGCTCCGCTCCGCGGTCGGCTACAACCTGGGGCAGTGGTATCCGAGCGCCAACGTATCCGGCTACATTCCGCGCTACTCGTTCGGCGGCGTACCGAGCGCGCCCAACGTCAGTTACGACAACCGCCTGCTGACCGGCGGCACCGATTTCACGTTCAACTTCAGCGACAGCGTCGCCATCAATCGCGGAACCCACAGCATCAAGGTGGGCTTCGATGTGTACCGCATCCGCGAGTACGAGGGCGAGCAGAGCATCTTCTCCGGAACCTTCGATTTCGGCCGAAATACGTTGAACCCGCTGGATTCGAATTACGCCTTCTCCAACGCGGCGCTGGGCGTCTTCAACAGCTACACGGAATCTAACATCCGATACGGCGCCAACATGCGCCAGACCCTGGTGGAATGGTTCGCGCAGGACAGTTGGAAGGTATCGCGCCGCTTGACGATAGACTACGGAATTCGCTGGACTTGGGCGGGGCAGATGAATCCGCACAAGGCAGGCGAGCAATCGGTCTTCATGCGCAACCTCTACGTTCCGGGACAGTCGCCGCCGCTTTATACGCCGATCACGCAGAACGGCGTGCGCTTTGCGCAGAACCCGCTGACCGGAGCGATCCTGCCGGGCGCATATGTCGGGCTGTTCGTGCCCGGCGTGGGCAATCCGGCGGTGGGCGGTGTGACGTCCGGCGATAAGAATGTGCCCGCCGGGTTCGTGAATAACGACGGTGTCCTTTGGGGACCGCGGCTTGGCTTCGCGCTCGACGTGTTCGGCAACGGCAAGACCGCGCTGCGCGGCGGCGGAGCGATCCTTTACAATCCGCGACTCAGCAAGTGGGGCAGCATGGTGAACAACCCGCCCTCTATCCTGACGCCGATCACGTATTACGGCGATATGCGCACCTTCCTGCAATCCAGTGGCGTGCTATCGC
>JBDTPR010000619.1:0-4346 GCA_039932635.1 Candidatus Solibacter sp. | reverse complement strand
GCGATGGTTATTACTATCTGTATTTCAATCTCGACAGCCTTACATCCGATTCTCTTTTGAATCACAGTCAATTTGTTTTTTACTTGCAGGCGTGTTGCGCGGCAACACCTATTCCTATCTCGAATTATGAAATAGCTTTTCATCTTCTTGCCAATCCGTCAGGAACTTGTGATTCGCTTGTATTTCCACCGGGCGACAGCCTTCCCCCTACTTGTACGTTTGATCATCCGGTTAACCGGCGATATTCGGCTTCCTTCATGCCGAGGGAGGATGGAGCACGTGGATCAGGGAAATAGGCGCAGGTCGAAGTGGAAGAGGGCGGGAGGGTCTGTCGCGATCTTGGGAAAGTCCGGATGAGCGGGGTTGAGGAGGAAGTTGTGCTCGTGCGGCACGATCACTGACGGTACTTCGAGAACTGCAGATTGGTTGGACTGAAGCCACCAATCGCCCAGGCCTTGGGCGGTCAACTCTCGCAGGCCGGGACGGAGTCGGAGGACGCGTTCGGACGAAATGGTCAGGTTGCCAGGTAGGATTGCAGCGACACAAACGTAACCGGTGGGGAAATCCTGCCGGGACATGTGAACGAGGTTTTCCAGAACAGCCAGGGAAACGCTTTCGGCCATGTAGACGACCGCGCGTCCGGGAGAGTTCCATCGACCCCCGGCGAGGCTGGCACCTTCTCCGCTCAAGCGCGCGTACCGGGCCCTGCAGACCCGGTAAATGCGGCGGGGCATCAGGAGGGGATGTTGTGTTCGATGCGGGTCAGGGTCAGTTCCACCAACGCAACGCCTTCATTGTTGGCAAGCAGTTCGGCGGGAGTCCGGTTGTCCAGAATGGCGAGTGGAGTTGATAACCAGTGGGTCGCCTTCTGCTCGTCGCCGAACACGGCAACAGCGTGAGCGATGACGGGCACGAGTCGAGCGACGGCGGTTGGTGACGTCACAATCCGATTCTACCGCAGAATTACCGGGGACGCCTGGGCTACACGGCGTTGATGTCGGCGTTTTCCAGGATACGCTTGGGGGCTCCACGCTGGGCCACCGAGATCATCGCTCGTCCGACCTGGGTAGTGGTGGTGACGTACTTGGGGAAGAGCGCCTTCCAAAGGGGATAGAGCGGGCCGATCACGGCGTAAGTGAGGCGGAGCCAGGTGGTGGCGGCCACCACTCCCCCCATGGGTTGGATGTAAGCGGGGCGGAAGGCGTAGGCGCTCGGGAAGAGTGCGAGGATGTCGTTCTCGGTCTTGCCCTTGATCCGCGCCCACATCAGGGAGCCTTTTTCGGAGGTGTCGGTGCCGCTGCCCGAGACGTAAATAAAGGTCATTTGGGGATTGATGCGGGCCACGGTGCGGGCGGCGGCGAGCGCGAAATCGTAGGTAAGGCGGCGGTATTCCACCTCTTTCATGCCCAGGGAAGAGACTCCTAGGCAGAAGAAACACGCGTCGTAACCGCTTAACTGGGACTCGATCGGTTTGAAATCGGTGAAATCGCTGTGGAGGACTTCAGTCAGCTTGGCATGTTGGCGTCCGGTGGGCCGGCGTCCGATGGCGAGGATGCGGTCCACCGCGGAACTTGCCATGCACTCCAGAAGCACGCCCTGTCCCACCATGCCGGTCGCCCCGAAGAGGATGACTTTCATTGAGCTATCAGACTCCCAGCAGGCGGCAATCAGCGTCCACCATTTCGCGGACGAGATCCTCGAATTTGACGGTGGGGGCCCAGCCCAGGACGCGGCGCGCTTTGGAGGCGTCACCCTGGAGGAGAATGCTCTCGGCAGAGCGATAGATCTGTGGGTCGATGACTACGTAATTGTTGTAGTCGAGGCCGGCGTGGGAGAAGGCGATCTCGACGAATTCGCGGACCGAGTGGCACTCGCCGGTGGCGACCACGTAGTCGTCGGGGTCGGGCTGTTGGAGCATCAGCCACATGGCGGTGACGTATTCGCGGGCATGGCCCCAATCGCGCTTGGCGTCGAGATTGCCGAGGCGGAGCTCGTCGCGCTTGCCCGCCTTGATGGCGGCGACGGCGGCGGTGATTTTGCGGGTGACGAACTCGAAGCCGCGGCGCGGCGATTCGTGGTTAAAGAGGATGCCGCTGGCGGCGTAGATGCCGTATGCCTCGCGGTAGTTGCGGGTGAGTTCGAAGCCGGCTACCTTGCTGATTCCATAGGATGCGCGGGGGTGGAAGCTGGTGAGTTCAGTCTGCGGAGAGGAGGCGGCCAGCCCGAACATCTCGCTACTACCGGCATAGTAAAAGCGGCATTTGGGAGCCAGGTTGCGGACTGCGGCGAGCAGGAAGTGAGTGCCGTTGATGTTGGTATTCAACGTCTCGAACTCGTCGTCGAATGAATAGCTTACGAAGCTTTGTGCGGCCAGATGGTAACACTCGTCGGGCTGCACGTCCTGCATCACGCGGTGCAGGCTGGCGTAGCTCCCGAGGGAGGCGACGTGTAGGGTCAGGCGGTCGCGGAAGTGGTTGAGGCGGACCAGGCGGTGCTCGGGATCTTCGAGCGCCACGCGGCGCACGATGCCGTGCACTTCATAGTCTTGGTCAAGCAGCCACTCGGCGAGGTAGGAACCATCCTGGCCGGCGATTCCAGAGATCACAGCGCGTTTCGTCGACATCTGGAATAATAGTATCAGTTAGATGAACCTACCCAATGCGGGAGCGTACGGTCCTGTATGGCTCCAGTGGGCTACCCACCCACACTTTGGCAAGGGGAAACGCTGGTTTTGCGTTTCACCTCAAAGCCTTGTAACCTGTCTCTTTGCTGGTACGCCTTACAAATCGGAAGAACTGCAATTTCCGGGTGCCGGCCCTGGTGCGGCATGCTGGTTGATTTCGAACTGATCCGGCGCGCGCAGAAAAGCGACGCGGCTGCGTTCAACGAGATCGTGTTGGCTTACCGGAAGCGCATTTTGGGAACGATCACCAGGTTGATCGCCCGTCCGGAGGATGTCGAGGATGTGGCGCAGGAAGTCTTTCTGCGGCTCTATTTTTCTCTCGATCAACTGCGGACGCCGGAGGTCTTTGAGCCTTGGTTGTACCGTTTGACGGTGAACGCGGCGTATGATTATCTGCGCAAGCAACGGCGCCGTCAGGAATTCCGGATGTCGGATCTGAGCGAGCAGCAGGTAATGCTGGCCGATGCGATGGCGGGCGGGAAGGCCGAGAAGGACGAGACTCATCAGAAGAAGGTCCGCGAGTCTGTCGACTCGTTGCTCGGAGCGGTCTCCGAAGCGGATCGGATTTTGCTGATGCTGAAAGAAGTAGAAGGTCTGTCGCTTAAAGAGCTTGAAAAGGTTTACAAGGTCAATGAAAATGCCTTGAAGGTCCGCTTGTTTCGGGCCAGGCAGCGAGTGCTGAAAGCATTCGGCGCGGGAAATAAAGACGGGGCCGGATAAACCGGCGGAGTAGCGTTATTATGAATTCTATGCACGGCAGCGACGACCAAAAGCTCGATGCCCTGTTTCGGGCCTATCACGACGCCTGTGAGGCGCCGGACGCGAGCGTCAACTTCATGCCCAACTTATGGACTCGGATCGAATCGCGCCAGCGATTTACCTTTTCCTTCCGCCGCATGGCCAATGCGCTGACCACGGCGGCCATGGCACTCTCTTTAGCCCTCGGCATCTATATGGCGATTCCGCGTTCCAGTTCGGTTGATTACAACCAGACGTACGTGGAGGCGCTGGCCGAATCCAACGCTCCGGATACGGACTTGGTGAATCCCGCCAATTTCGACGTTTCCGCGGAGCGGCCAGTCCGCTAAATAAGAGGGGTTAATGCCTAAATCCAGACTCTCAGCCGCACTATCGGTGCTCCTTGTGTTCTTCAGTGGGGCTGTGCTCGGGGCCTTTACCTATCGGCTATATTCCCTGCCGGCAGTGCAATTGGTCAAGGATGCCAATGTGCCTCCGCGCAAGCTGAGTCCTGATGAATGGCGCAAAAAGTACGTGTCGGATTTCGCCGGCGCGGTGAAGTTGGATGAGGCGCAGATCGCCGGGTTGAATAAGATCCTCGATCATACGCGCGAGGAATTCGACAACCTGAACGACAAGATCAAGCCTGAGCGGGAGGCGCTGGATCAGAAATGGCGTCCGGACCGGGAAACCATACAGGCGCACCAGGTGGAGAGCGTCAATGCTTTGCTGCGGCCCGAGCAGAAACCGCTGTATGATGCGTTCCGGGCGGAGCGCGAGCGGCTTCGCAAGTTGCACGATTCGCAGCGGAAGAAATAGGGCCTAGTAAACGCTCCCTTACGGTCGCGGCTCTGATTGGGATGTGGCTCGCGGATTGGTTGGGCAAAGGAAATAAAAAAGGCAGGCCCCGGGGGCCTGCCTTTTA
>JBDTPR010000618.1:0-4350 GCA_039932635.1 Candidatus Solibacter sp. | reverse complement strand
GCCATGAACGTACTGAACTTCACCACGTATTTCGAAATGAAAGCGCGCGCCGGAACGGTCGGCAAAAACGGTGTGGGTCCACTGATCGATCGATTCGCACCCCAGGTGCAGCGCATTCATCTGATCGGCCACAGTTTCGGGGGACGCGTGGTGACCTCCACCGCGGCCAATTCCACCAACGGCAAGATCGCCAGCATGAGCCTGTTGCAGACTGCGTTTTCGCACAACGGATTTTCGCAATCTGAGGGCGGCTTCTTCCGCAGCGTGGTGGATTCGCAGCGTGTCCACGGACCCATCCTGGTGACTCACACCAAAAACGACAAGGCGGTAGGCTTGGCGTACCCGCTGGCATCGCGCATCAGCGGCGATAAGACCGCCGCCTTTGGTGACGAAAATGACAAGTTCGGCGGGCTGGGGCGCAACGGCGCGCAGAAAATGCAGGCCGGCGAAACCGTGGTTGGGCAGCTCCTGCCGGTGAACTCGAGTTACACATTCTCCAGCGGTAAGTTTTTCAATCTGGAGGCCAGCGCGTTCATTAAAGGGCACGGCGACATTACCGGCAAAGAGGTCGCCTTCGCGATACGCACGGCCATCGCTTGATAAGACAGGCTTCGGCGCGTCCCTGGCGAGCGTTGCTCGCCGCTGATTGGGGCTCGCGTTAGGAGCGGCGGGCACGGAGCCAAAGTCCGAGGACAGCGTTCGGCCTGTCCTCCTTCGTTTCTTCATCTGCTGTTTATCAGTTTGTAACCGAGTTTCCGCTACCTTGAAGCGGAATGCTAACTAACGTTCTGAGAATCGCCTTGCTGGGGGCCACGAGTCTGTCCCTGGTGTTTGCTCAAACCGATGTGGCTCGCATAACGGGCACCGTCACCGACGCGTCTGGCGCTGTGATTCCAGCAGCCGCCGTCGTAGTGAAAAATGAAAAGACCGGGCAGGAGCGCAAGCTCGCCACGGACGAGCACGGCGTCTATCTCGTCCTGCAACTGCAGCCCTCAATCTACTCTTTGTCCGCAAGCGCGCCGGGAATGGCCGCCGCGGAGTTCAAAGGCATCACCCTGCAGGTGGGGCAGGAGCGCCTCCTCAATATCGCGCTGTCGCCATCTTCGATGGTCACCGAAGTCAACGTGACGGGCGGCGAATTGGTCACGGTGGATGTGAGTTCGGCGCGCATCGGCGCCAATGTCTCCACCCGCGAAGTCGGCGAGCTGCCGATGAATGGGCGCCAGGTTTCGCAACTCTACCTGCTCGCTCCCGGCGCCGTGAACAACGGCAGCGGCACCTTCGACAACATACGCTTCAGCGGGCGCTCCAACCAACAGAACGTGATCCGCTACGACGGCGTGGAAGGTTCCTCCATCGTGGATAGCTCGCCGGGCAATTTGAACGGCGAGAGCACTTCGCTCTTCCGCCTTGAGCAGAGCCTGGAAAACGTCCAGGAATTTCGCGTCGATAGCAGCAACTACCCCGCCGAATACGGCACCGGCACGGGCGGGCAGATCAGCTTCGTCACCAAGTCCGGCTCCAACCAATATCACGGCTCCGCTTTCGAATACCTGCGCAACGACGCCATGGATGCGCGCAATTTCTTCGACCGCGCCACCAAGAGCAAACTCCGCCTGAATCAATTCGGCGGCTCGGCCGGCGGAGCCATCGTGAAGGACAAAGCGTTCTTCTTCGCGAGCTTTGAAGGATTGCGCCAGAAGACCGCCTCGCCCATTGTGGAAAGCACACTGAGCGCCGCCGTGCGCGCTCGTCCCGATTGCGTGGGCGGCGCCACCGCCAACTGCATCGCTCCGGCCATCCGTCCACTGCTCGGGGCCTTCCCCGTGGGCCAGTTTCCTTCCGCCGATCCGCTGCTCGACATCGTCAACATCTCGGCGCCGTCGCAATTGAGCGAGAATGCGGGGGGCATCCGCTTCGACTACAACCTCAGTCCGAAATATCGTTTGTACGCGCGCTATTTCCGCGACCAGGGCGTGTCCTCGCAGACGCAGAATTCCACGTTGAGCCTCTACAACACCACCATCGTGCCGCAGAATGCGGTTGTCAGCCTCACGCAGACCCTGTCGCCCACGGTGATCAACGAAACCAAGTTCGGCTTCAACGGCTCTAAGACGCGCGTGGCCGGCGTCCCCGGTCCCAGCCCCGACGCCAACATCAGCGGCGTGACGTTCAACCTCAGCGGCAGTGTGGCGCTGGGAGGCATCGCCGGACAATCGGGCTCCGCGGGCATCGCGATTCCCACGGGCCTCATCCGCCTCAGCAGTTCCTTCAACGGGCGAGGCGCTCCTTACACGAACTACTCCAACGCCATCATCGATAGCTTGAGCATGGTGCGCGGCAAGCATAGTCTGAAATTCGGCGGCGAACTCCGCATGCTGACCCTGTTCAACGATCAGTTGGGCGGCACCACATATTCCTTCGGCAGCGTCGCCGCGTTCCTGGCGAATACGCCTTCATCGATCGCGTTCAATGGCGACCTGAGCGCCAAGAGTCCTTTTACCGGACTCTCAGGCGAAGCGCATTTACGCCAGAATCTGTACATCTTGTATGCGCAGGACGAATTCAAAGTCACGCCTACGCTGACCATGAGCTACGGGCTGCGCTACGAATACTACCGTCCGCTGCACGACGTCAACAACAAGGCTGTGATCTTCGACATGCTCAAGGGCGATATCGTGGCCGGCAGTTCGCAATCGTGGTATCAGTCTTCCACAGCGAATTTCGGACCGCGCCTGGCCTTCAGTTGGGCGCCGCAGAAATTGCACAACAAGACCGTTTTCCGGATCGGCAGCGGCTTCTATTACGGCCCCGGCCAGACCGAAGATCAGCTGCAGCCCTCGGCCAACGACCGCATCGGCCGCACCATCAGTTCCGGTTCGCAACTGGCCTACCCCTTCGATACCAACTCGATCTACCAGAACTACAACATCAACGATCCGAATTTGGGCTACCAGCCGCGCGCCTACGGCCCAGCCTATAAGATTCCCGAACGCATCCTCTCCTACACGGCGAGCGTGCAGCAGACCATTCCGGGGAATGCGGTGCTCACCGTGGCGTACGTCGGCAGCCAGGGACGCAATCTCTTCCTGCGCAGCACCACCAACAAGATCATCGGCACGACCATGAATCCCACCACGGGCGCGGCCTCCGCGGTACGCGAGTTCGGCAATCGCTTCGCGGAGATCGACTACAAGACCAGCGGCGGCACCGATAATTACAACTCGATGCAGATCACGCTGAATCGCCGCTACGCTTCGGGACTCTCGCTGGGTGCGCAGTATGGGTGGGCGCACAGCATCGGCGATTCGGGCGGCAGCAACGAGGCCAACACCGCCGGCAATCCCTTCAATTTCGCGGCCGACCGCGGCAACAACAATTTCGATATCCGCCAGAGCTTCAATATGACCGCGCTCTACGATCTCCCGGTCGGCAGGGGCAAGAAGTACATGAAGAACGCGCCGATGGCGGCCGACGTGTTGCTTGGCGGCTGGCAGTTGGGCGGCGTAGCGAATATGCGCACGGGCGTACCGATCGACGTGCTGATCACGCGCCCCGACCTGGCCTATCGCGATATCCGCGATGGCGCCATCTACGGGAACCCGGTGGTGGTCAATGGCGCGGTGATGACGGTCCCGGTGATCAATACGCTCGGCGGCGGCAACAGCCGCAACGTGCGGCGTCCCAACGTGGTGGCCGGAGTCAACCCGTACCTCAAGAACGGGCTCAACTGGCTCAACCCCGCGGCCTTCTCTATCCCGGCGGCCGGCGCGTACGGCAATTCGTCGCGCAACAGCCTGTCCGGTCCCGGCTTGCAGCAGTTCGACCTGACCCTGAGCAAGAAGTTTCGCGTTGGGGAAGGGAAGAACGTAGAGTTCCGTTCCGAACTCTACAACATCTTCAATCACGCGAATCTTGCCAACCCCGGCAACTTGCGGCTCGCCGCTGGCCTGCCCACCGGTCCCGGGGCCAGCGGACTGCAGCCCGCCACACCGTTCTCGGCAGCGACCGCGGGTGGCAATTTCGGGGTGCTGACGCAGACTGTGTCCAACCAGATCGGCATCGGCACCAACCGTCAGGTGCAACTCTCGCTGAGGCTGAACTTCTAAGCCGAGACTGTGGGGCAGGATGGTATCCTGCGCGCCGGTTGTTTACGGCGCTCCGGGCGGGTTGACAACCCGCCGCAGGCTGCCAGCCTGCCCCACAACCACTACACTGGCAGAGTGCTCTTTCTTTCCACGGACCCTCGGGTGCCGGCGATGTTGCGGCGTATGCCGCCGCTCGCCGGCCTTCCCATTTCCGTGGAGACTGTCCGCAATCTGCGCGACCGCCGCGGCCCCGTCCACGGCG
>JBDTPR010000617.1:0-4354 GCA_039932635.1 Candidatus Solibacter sp. | reverse complement strand
GAACCGAAAGCCATCTCGGCCACCGTTACCCACGGGGCGCTCTCGTCGCTTCACGACGTGCTGCGCAGCGATATGACCGTGGACAAATTCCCGGAGTTTTTCACCTTCGGACTGCTCGAAGCCTGGGACATCCCGAGCGCCGGCCAGCAGCTCAAGTAATCGGGATTCGGGAATTCGAGATGCCGGCCGCTCCGTCACGGCCGGCACTCGTTTGCGCCGCTATTTCGTCTGTAGCGATTGTATGTAGTCGGTCAGGTTAGCGATGCGCAATTTGACTGTGGAGTTGGTCTCGTGGGTATGGAATACCTGTCCCCAAATCGGCATGTCACGCGATCCGTGAGCGAAGTTGCTGCCATCGCCTTGTATCGCCTGGGCGACGCCCAGCGCGGGGAAGGTTCCCTTGTTGCGAGCGGCCAGCGTGGCGAGGTTGCTCGGCGGCGTCTTTAATGCGACCGCTGCCGGACCATCGCCTTTGCCTTCTTTTCCATGGCAACTGGCGCAATACTCTACGAACATTTCTTTCCCCGAGGCTGGGGATGTTTGCTTAATGGGGATCTTCTTGATTTCGGTCTTGCTCTGTCCCGCAAGGATCCCACAGCTGATGAACAGTACCGCGAGAGCGGTGTGGCGCATGTTCCCTCCTAAGGGCTGTCTTGATTCCGCCTCCACGCTAGCACCCGGCGTAGATCGGGACAAGGCGTAACGGTTGCCATGGAACGCGTGTTTACTTAGCGCTCGTGGTCATGGTGGAGCGGTGGCCGGTGGTAGTTTCCCAATAGTCCATCCAACGCAGGCGGATGCCTTCGGTGCGCTCGAGCAGTTCCCTGGTCGGCGTCTTGTCGTGCTCCACGACCACCACCATTCCGGTGTTGAAGTTCTTCTGCGAGTGTTGCACGTCGGGCACGCGCGGGCCTTCCACCGCGATCACATCCTGGATGGTCACCCTCACGCGGTCGCCCTTCACAATGGAACGGCCAAGGGCATCCCGACCCGCGGGCACAAGGTTGCGGAGGATGAAGAAGTCGGGCACCTCCTGCGGCCCAATGAAACCCATGAGGTAGAGATCGAGGTACGACCAGCCGGTGGCAGGGACGTAGTAATCGTCATCCAGCTGGGTGTAGGTGCCATCGAAATTGTCCTGCCAGACGCTGCCGCCCATCAGGGATGCTTCGGTGGGGCGCTGATAGGGGAAGGCGACCGGCGCATGGAGTCCGCGAGCCCAGTGGGTGGGGCCGAGTTGGATGGTCTCGGCGCCGACCTTCGCGGAGACGAATGCCGACCAGCGGTGTCCCATCTCATGCGCGATTTGGGACATCGCGTAGTTGTACGGCGGTATCTTGCCGTTAGCAGTGCGTTCGGCGAGCTGGCTGGTATAGGCCGCGACGTTGTGCGAGTTGGCTTCCTGCAGGGCGTCGGGCGGATATTCCTGCATCTGATTGGCGCCGGCGTACACAGGTTGAATGTATTGCCACTGAAATCTGCCCTGCGTGCAGAAACTCGCCAGGTTGCGCTGGTTGGCCCCAATGCCGGTGACGGCTCCGCCATCGGGTCCGCCGCCGAGCGGTCCGTTGCTGGAGGTGCCGGCTTCCGGGTTGTCGATGCGGAAATCGGAGTAGTACGCCAGGAAGTCGTATTTGTCGCCCAGGGCTTTGATGACGGTGCACGTGAGGTCCACGGCGCGAGGCGGCTTCAAATAGTGGAATGCCTGAAACGCGATGGCGAAGGGGCCGTCCTCTTTCTTGGCGGTGGAGAGGTCAATCTCGGGGCTGCTCAGGCCGGTGAGTTTGATCGGGGCCGCGGCGGCGCGCGACGCGGGTGCAGCGCCGGCGCCCGCGGGCTGTGCGGCAGCGGACACGAAGATCTGATCGCCCGCTTTGAAGCCGGCCGGCAGCGTGCCCTGGAGCGAGAGCGTGTTGCCCGCGACCTTCACTTGCGGCGCGACGCCGGGACCGGACGCGATGTAGCGGGGCGTGGCTCCACCTCCGCCACCGCGTGCGCCTCGCCCACCGAAGGCAGCGCCCTGGACAGTCCAGATGGCGTCGGCGTGCGCGTCCTGCGTGCAAGCGCCGGCGGGCCTTTTCGCATTGAGGCAGACTCGATAGGCGATGCCTGCGAGCGCTCCATCGCCCTCGGGCAGGAGCGGACCGGCGGTCTCGATGGCGGCCTTCAGGAAAAGTCCATCGACCGAGGCCAGAGTTACATTCCTGATGCTGAGGTGCGGAGCGGCGCCAGCGGCGGCGCCGGCGATCTTGCCGAGTTCTTTTTCGGCGCCAGCGGTGACCAGCGGGTAAATGCCGACGATCGCGTCCTGCGCAGCCACATCGTCGTAGGACATTTCGATCGCGCCGTTCCTAAATAGCACCGCCTGGAAGCGGTTCACCGTGGGACGCCACGTCATGTCCTGGACCCCGCCGAGCGGCTCGGTCAGGCTCCACGTGATCACGGCGCGGTCCTCGAGTTCTTTGAGATATCGCGTGCCGGACATGCGCGGTTTGAAGAAGACGCTGATGGCGGGCGTGGTGTTGATGAGCGTGCGTCCAGCCTGCGCGAGTTCGGCGAAGCGATCGATGGAAAGTCCGCCGCCGCGGCTGCCACGTCCGCCGGCCTCCTGCCCGGCGAAGGCGATGGACCCTGTGGCCCCGACCGAGAACGAGTTCCAGGTTTTGCCGGAGAAGGGGAATGCGAAGGACTTCAGCGTGGCTTGGCTGCCGGTCAGTTCGCTACCGAAATCGGAGTCCCATTTGAGAGGTGCGTTCTCCACGCGGTAGGCCGCGCCGTCGGGCGTGTAGCGCACCGTGCGGTGTGCCAGATCGAAGAGGCTTTCTGTGCCGAGTACGCCTTCATCCAAGGTCATGACAATGAGGTTGCCGCGCACCGCGACCGAGCCGATCGACTTGCCGGGTTCGCCACGTCCCTGTGCGTGGGCCGAGGGTATGAGCGCGACGGCGAGTACCAATGCGAAGCGCGAGTAGTTCAGCATCTGCTCTCCTGTGAGGCCAAAGGCTGGAGTATAGGTCGAAAATGTAAGCGATGTCAAGTCTGTAAGCTGTTGTGCGATAATTCTTTGCACGGTACACTCAGAGCCGTCGAGAGTTCGCGAGGAAGCCCATGAAACGTCTGATCCTGATCCTGTTCGCCGCTGGAATTGTCTGGGCGGCGCCCCCTAAAAAAGCGGTTACGACATCGCGCAAGGCGGTTGCGTTCGATCTCTCAGCGCCGCTATCGGCGATGGAGCAGTTCATTCCGGAGAAGCCGGTGGTGATCCATCCGGCGGTGCAGAGCAAGGCCGTCACACAGGGCTCGATGAAGGGACCGGGCGCGTCGTTGGGCAGCACTCCGCCGAATGTCCCGGCAGCGCGAGGCGGAGCCGGAACGGGTGCAGGACGCAGCGGACGAGGCGCGGCGCCGCCGCCGCGGATCACGGCGCCCCCTTCGCCTGAGATTGGCACGGTGGCCGCCGGGGTCGAGCAGAAGGCGCAGGGGAGTAAGGCGGCAATTGCGTTGGGCGCGAGCTTCGATGGGTTGGGCGATGGCTTCGTCGGGACCACCACCTACGCCGGCGGCGGACGCGGCGGCATCGACATCAGTATCGCCGTGGGGCCCGACCACATCGTCGAGATCCTGAACGGCAGCCTCGCGGTATTCAGCAAGAAGGGGAAGAAATTCGCGGAGACCGGAAAACTTCTCTACGGCGCGGTGACCAACAACACGATATTCACCGATTTCGGGGTGCGCTGCGGCGTGACCAACAACGCAGACACCGTGGTGCGCTACGACCAACTGGCGAATCGCTGGCTGATTGTATTGCCGATCTTCACGCGGCCGCCGGGCGAGCCGCAGGGGCCTTACGCCATGTGCTACGCGGTGAGCGCGACTGCCGATCCGTTGGGCGCCTTTTACCGGTATGAGTTTCAGCGGCCCCTGTTCCCGGACTATCCGCGTCCCGCCGTGTGGCCGGACGGCTACTACAATCCGACCAGTACCAGCGACAACATGCTGCCGGAGATCGTGACGCAAAAGCACGACTGCATTGCAGACCGGCAGAGCATGTTGAAAGGCTTGCCGGCCACGGAGCAGTGCATCATCGTTGATGGCGGCGTCTTTCTGATGAATGCCGACCTCTTCGGAAAGCGACTGCCGCCGCCCGGAGCACCCAATATTCTGATGTCCACCGGCGGCACGCAATTGTTGAAGGTGTTCGAAGACGACGGCATCTACTTCTACAAGGTGCACGTCGATTGGAAAGACGCGAGTAAGACCACCCTGTCGCCTCCGCGGAAGATCGCCGTGGCGCCGTATCATTACCTCTGCGACGGCCAGTTGAGTAATTGCGTCGGCCAGCCCAACACCGACC
>JBDTPR010000616.1:0-4367 GCA_039932635.1 Candidatus Solibacter sp. | reverse complement strand
GAGGTCACCTGATCGCCGGTGACGTTGATCTCCACGCGCCAGCGCGTCTCGCCCACATTGCGCGCATCGCCGGGCCGCGCCTCCCATTCAAAGGAGTAATCGCGGCGCGCCTTCTTCTTCTCGGAGTCGGAATCCTTCAGGTCCATCGCGCCTGTGTCCCAGCCCCACGTTTCGGCGTATTGCGCGGCGATCGTGCGTGCGTGCTCCGGCGTCAGGTCGGCGCCCAGCCTCGTCTCTGGAATGGTATGCCCGAAGCCGGTGACCTTGCCAGTCTCAGGATGCACTGCGACCGTGATTTCTTCCTGGTCGAGCGATTTGAAGTAGCGCGTCATCCAGACGTGCATCGGGCGATTGCGTTCGAACAGCGCACTGGCCGCGCGGCAGGAGAGCCGCTCCAGGAAATACTTGCCGGCCAGCGCGTCGTCGTCTTCCCAGTGCGCGAAGGGATAGGTGACGTGCTGAAAGCCGGCGGGATCGAGGCCGCGCGTGTGCACGAAGCCGTCGGCCACGGTGCGCGCCTGCTCGCGCGAGAGCCGATAGTGCGGCGAGTCTCCGAAGGTTCCCGCGGGTAGTGCCAGCGTGGCGAGTCCCAGCGCGCACACCGCGAGCGCTACCTTGCGCGCCGTGCTGCTGAGCGGCCGATAGGGCACCGCCGCGGTGGGCGCCGCTGTCTCGGCGACGTCCTCCTCCGCTTCGTCCTCCTGGGGCTCCGCGCGGTCGTCTCGATTCAGCAATCCGGTCTCGGGCTCGAAACCGCCACGCCAAAGGTACGCGCCCAGCGCCACCAGCACGGGCAGCACCATGATGCCCGCCGCGCCGTAGCCAGACAGCTTGAAGTACAGACTCTCGGAGCGCACCAGCAGCATGGCGCTGTACATCGCGTCCACCGAGTAGTGCCACACCAGCGTGGGCAGAATGCCGAAGCGCAACATGATAATGCCGAGCGCCACGCCGCCGATGCCCACCTCCACGCCGCGTATGTAGAACGGCTGCTGTGGATACCCTGAGTGCCCGAAGCCCCATATGAAGCCCGCCAGGATCAGCGCGACAATCATGTTGCGCGTGACTTTGCGCAGGAAGGGGATGGCGAACATGCGGAAGAGGAACTCCTCGGAGACCGCCGGCAGGAAGCCGCCGAAGAGTACGAAGGCCCACGGGAAGCGCGTATTCAACAGGTCGGTGTACGGCACATCGGCGGGCGACCACGCGCCGTATTTGGATGCCACGATGTAGAAGCCCGTCTGGTAGGCGATGAAAATTCCCGTCAGCGTGATGCCCAGGATGGAGCCGAGGAAGAAGCGTTTGGTGCGTACGCCGTGCAGCGTGAACAGATTGCCCAGCGACACTTTGTCGCCGAACATCTCGCGATACAGCGGCTCCGCGCCCGCCGTGAGCACGAAGAGCAGGCCGCCCGCGCCCAAGGCGCTGAGCAGCGCGTTCAGGAACTCGCGGGAGAGGAAGCTGCCGTACGAATCGGTGGTGGGGTAGCTGAACTCGTGCAGCGGGAACTCGTTCAACTGCGCCAGGAAGGCGAGCACAATGGCCACGAGGCCGACGATGGACGCGCGCTTCCACGGCACGTCGTGGCGCCGCACGCGCAGCACGATCACGATCACCATGCCCACTACGAGCACCAGCGTCACTGCCATATCGATGGTGGACGCGACCTCGTTCTTCGACCGCAGATGTTGGTAATCGCGCTTCCACTGCTCGGGGATTTTCAGGTACTCGCGATACGCGCCCACCTCGTTGCCGAGCACCGTGACTTCGAGGCGCGTGGTGGCGTCGCCCTGCTGGAAATCGCGCGCCTTCCAGGCGAAGGTGCGGTCCACGCGATGCGGACGCGCCACGTCGGTGGCCTCCATGAAATCGAGCGCGTTGGGGTCGAAGCCCACACGCGTGCGCAGGAAATCTTCGGCCAGCGCGCGCGCCTGTTCCACGGTGGCGGCGGGACGCGCGGCATCCTCGGGCAGGTCGTGATCGAAGCCGGCGAGTTGGCCGAGCGGCGTAATCTCGACGTTGTACTCTTCCTTGGATAGAGGGCGGAACCAGCGATAGGCCCAGCGCCAGAGTCTGACCTGGTTGCCCATCACACGGTTGGCGCGCTCCAGGCCCATCTCGCGTTCCAGGAACGTTTTGGCCTGCTCGTCGTACGTGAACTGCGCAGCCTGACGGTAGCCTTCGGCGGCGACGCGGTAACCCTGGCCGCTCAAAAACCCGTCGGCTATTTTACGGGCGTCGTCGCGGCTGACCTTAAAATCGATGGAGGCTTCGGGGAACGCACGGTAAAAGTTGCGCACGCTGAACCAGGTGGTTACCCCAAGCAGGGCAGCGCAAATCAGAATGAACCTGAAATCGGACGCGTGCAGGCGTTCTTTCATGGTGGTGGGTTTCAGCCGGAATGGTGATTCCAGGCCACCATTCTACTCTTTGACAGCCCAGTGGAGTCCGATGCCGCCGAGGACAAAACGGCGCACATCCACCTGCCCGTAGCCGGTGTGTTGCAAGAGTTTCGAGAAATCCTCGATGGAGACGAAGGAGCGTAGCGAGTCGGGTATGTAGGTGTATACCCGAGGACGGCCGTGGAGCACCATGCCCCAAAACGCTCCCTGCGCATAGAGGTACCCGAGATAGAGCGGGCGCAATAGGGCGTTGGAGGGCAGAAAGAAATCGAGGCTGACGAGCTTGCCGCCGGGGCGCGTGACGCGTTCAATTTCGCTCACCGCCACTTTGAGATTCGGAAAGTTGCGCAGACCGTAGCCTACGAAGACGCAGTCGAAGGAGTTGTCGGCGAAGGGAAGGAGGCCGGCATCGCCGCAGACTGCATAGCTCACGCCACGCTCGCGCGCGAGTTGCAGCATGCGCTCGGTGATATCCATTGCGACCGCGCGCGAACCAGGGTACTGCTGCTTGACCATCAGCGAGAAATCGCCGGTGCCGGCAGCGAGGTCGAGCACAACCGGGCGTTCGGGAAGTTCCGCACGGGCGAAGCAGGTGCGCTTCCAGTGCTTATCCATGCCGTAGGAGAAGGTACGGGTGATGAAATCGTAGCGCGGCGCAACCGTGCTGAACATCGCGCGCATCAGGCTGGAACTCTGTTGTTCGGGAGGTTTCACTCAGCCGGAATTGTAGCAGAAGGACGCATGACTACAAGGAGCCATGCCCCAAAAAACTCGCCCCAAAACAGTGCCGCCAAACCGTTGGGAGCGGAGGTACTCACAACGCTCCCTAACGGTCGCGGCTCTGCTTGGGGGCTCGGGTCAACGCTTGTGGCTTATCTTGGCTACATGTCCGAACTTCGGCGGCTCCACCGCGGCTCCGTTGCTGAGCGCATCGGGTGGCGTCACGGCGGAGGTATCGACCATGCGGGCCATCACATAAGCCGGCATGTTCTCGTCATCCTTAAAGAAGGTGAGCGAGCGCGCCTCGGTGTCGAAATCCACGCGCAACAGATCTCCGCCCCTGATTTGGCCGGTGGCGATCAGGTTGGACATCGGGTGCACCAGATTACGATCCACTGCGCGTTTCAGGTGACGCGCACCGTACTTAAGGTCGGTGCCTTCCTGCAGGAGGTAGTCTTTCGCGGTCTCAGTCAGGGCGAATACGAAGGGGGCCGAGTTTGCTACGCTGAACACGCGTTGTTGCACCACGTTCAGTTCAATTGTCAGAATCTTACGTAGTTCCGCAGCGCCGAGTGGGTGAAAAACCACCACTTTATCGATCCGGTTCATGAACTCGGGAGAGAACTTGCGGCGTGCCGCTTCTACCCCCGCCCGTTCGACCTTGGTGCCCAGCGCGTCGTCCACGATTCCCTTGGCGTGGTTGCGTTCCGTGTCGCCGGCAGCGAAGCCTAGATTGGGGCGCAGGATGGAGCCCATTTCGGCCGCACCCAGGTTGCTCGTCATGAAGATAAGGGCGCGCGAGAAATCCACGCGGCGATTATCGCCCAGCGTCAGTGTCGCCTTATCGAGGATTCCCAGGAGCAGGTTCCACAGCGCGTCGCTAGCCTTTTCGATCTCGTCGAAGAGGACGAAACTGATCTGAATCTTATCCGTATGATATTGGTTCAGAACCTCTTGGCTTAGCAGAGGGTGGGTCTCGCGGTGTCCCAGATAGCCGGGAGGCGAACCGATCAGCTTCGCGATTTCGTGACTGTGCTGGAACTCCGCGCAGTCGATTTTCAGCACCGCCTTGGCGTCCCCCACCAAGCTCTCGGCAGCCGCTTCCACCAGCCGGGTTTTGCCCGATCCGGTGGGTCCCAGGAACAGCAGATTGCCGATGGGACGCCCCGGGCTGGACATTCCGGCCAGGTGCGTCTGATAGACATTGATGATCTGATGGATCGCGTCGTCCTGGCCGACAATGCG
>JBDTPR010000615.1:0-4374 GCA_039932635.1 Candidatus Solibacter sp. | reverse complement strand
GCCATCACGAGGCCGGCCGGAAGATCGGCGGAGGAGAAGGAGTAGTTGGAGCCGATGCCTCCGCTGCCCACCATGGCGGCGGTCGGAACCATCGCAACGCCCTGTACCAGGCCGCTGATGCTGAGGCACGTCGCGGAGACCGGCGGGGGTGCGATGGTCATGGAGCAATTGATGGTGCCGGTGTGACCGTTGTTGTCGGAGATGGCGACGTGGTAGGTGATGTTGCCGCTGACGGTCGGGGTACCCGAGATGGAACCGTTCGCGGCCATCACGAGGCCGGCCGGAAGATCGGCGGAGGAGAAGGAGTAGTTGGAGCCGATGCCTCCGCTGCCCACCATGGCGGCGGTCGGAACCATCGCAACGCCCTGTACCAGGCCGCTGATGCTGAGGCAGGTGGCCGAAGGCGGGGTGGTCGGTGCGACGTAGCCGAAGTCGATGGTCTCGTCGATGGAGTGATCGGTCGCCAACTCGACGACGGATCCCGTGTGCAGATTGCTATCGATGGCGCGGTTGCCACCGACCAGGGTCATCGCGGGAATGTAGTTCACCAGCGCCGGCTGCGAATCCACCTGTACGGTGTAAAGTCCGGCGCAGAGGCCGGTGAACTGGTAGTAGCCGGGGGCGCCGGGGGCCGGGTTGAGCGAGGGGTAGCCGGCCGGCGTGAAGCCCGTGATGGCGGTGGCGATGACCTGTCCGAGGGAGTTCTTCAACTGTACGGTGACGCCGTTGATGCCGAACTCGCCACCGTCCTGCATGCCGTTGTTGTTGCTGTCGGTCCAGACGTAGTCGCCGATGGTGCCGCATTGCGGGACCCTAAGTTCCAGCATCGTATCCTGAGCGCCGCCGTTGAAGCCGTCCACGGGCATGATCACGCCCATGATCTGGCCGGGACCGGGAACGAAGCCTGCGCCGTTGGCATTGGCGTCTGCCAGGAGGGCAGCGCTATTGCCGAACTCAGGGAACCCGGGGACGATGTTTGCCTGCTGTCCCAAAAGGATCCAGATGACGCGCTGGACATCGTGGTAGTCCATGCCGGTGCGGTGGTTCAACACATAGTTGACCTTGGCCCAGTTGGGGCTGTACATCGCCAGCGCTGGGTCCAGGGTGGAAATCGGTGAGGTGACACGGAAGGAGCCAAACAGAGGAGCCGCCGGCAAATCCACGCACCAGGCATTGTACGCCTGGGCTTGGAGGTCGAAGCCGGGAGCGATGGGGGTTCCGTTGGGACCCTGAACGTAGTCGGTAAGCAGACTGGTTCCGGGGATGCCTTCGCTGTCGTTGTCGAGGGTCGCAACCTCCACGGGGGGAAGGTTTAGCTTCACCAGACAATTGGTGCACTGGGCCAGCGCAGATGGTGCGGCGAGGCCGAAAACAGCGGCAAGCATTAGAGTTACGATAAACAGACGCAGCGATAGTCTCATGAACAAGCTCCAGGCTTTGGTGGCGTTTTACGCTCTATGCCGGACCATGCCGGCTTTTGAAATTTGTGGGGTTTACAGTCTAGTTGGCTGGCGCTTGCGGCGCGCTACCAACGCTAATAACAAGATTCCGCCGCCGCTGATCAGCATGGATGCCGGTTCGGGGGCGGCTTGGGCGGTTTCGCTTAAGTGGCCGGTCAGGAGTACGGCTTTGTTGCCAGCGTTCAAGCTTGCCGCGTTACTCCACGTGATGTCGGAGAACTTGTAAGCGATGGCGTAGAACTCAAGCTGGATCGACTGGCCCAGGTAGCCGGAGTTGGAACCGATGTAGACCGCCATCTGGCCGCTGGGGTAGGCAAGGTTCATGCTCTTGGTGGTCTTCCCATCAATCGTGGTGCCATTGACGACCGCGGCGTTGGTATTGGATGTAAATACCGGGCGCACGGTGGTGTCCAGCGCAGAGGCCTTGAAGTGAATGGATAAGTGCGAGTCTCCGAATGCCGGGATATTGTCGTTATCGATGTTGGTGCCGTTGACGATGTCGGTCCAGGCATCCGGCTGAGGCGTATTGTTCGTGGCCAGCGGGGTTCCGGCGGTATTAAAAGGGCTCGCCAGGCAGGTAGTGGATGTGCACGTGACACCGGAATCCCCCGTCTGGGCGGCACGGATGTAGATATCGTAGAAGCCAAATCGCGCCGGGGACGGGCCGCCCGCCGAGGCAGAAGCAGCCGCATCGAGGGCGGCCTGCAAATCGGAAATGGGAATCGCGAACTGGTAAACGGTCGCGGAGGCCGGCGAGGCGCCGAATAATCCGACAATCGCCAGTGCCAAAATGGTCCCCAAAAGCCTCGATTTAAACCAACATTTTCGCGTCATCAATCTCATGATTATATGCTTTTTCGGTGCTTTCTAATGCTATTCCGATGGGGCATCCCAAGTCAATGAATCTAAAGGTCCTACTGGTCACAGGAAGTCTAGGGCAGTACTGGTACTTCCAATCCGTAGACCTTTGGGGATAAATTTACTGGCCAGTACTAGAGCAATTTGGAGCTAGAAAGCAGCATAACCCCTTATGTCATTCCAAGTAATACCTTTAGCTAATGGCATCTTACCGCGGCAGGGCCTAATTGGGCTGCCGCGGGTCCGACTGACAGAGGCTCGCCAGATTCCCAAGTGCGGAGGAATTCTTCGGTACTAAGAGCTATGATTTCCTTAATTAAGTAGTTTTGTGGCTGGTAAATATTATTGAGATTTTTTCAAAGGGTTTTTCAGAGGCAACGCGGAGATCGCGGATGATCCTTCGAGGCGTATTCTTCGCCACAGACCACGTGTTATAGTGTTGCCATGCCTAGCGGCTATATCCCGATTCTCATTTTTCTTGCCATTGCGATCAGCTTTCCGGTCGTCGCAATTCTGGCGGCCAAACTGATTCGGCCATCCGCGCCTTCTGTGACCAAGCTGGAAGCTTACGAGTGCGGCATCAAGGCTGCGTCGGATTCGCGAGGCCGCTACACTGTCCGGTTTTACATTATTGCGATCCTCTTCGTCATTTTCGACGTGGAAACCGTCTTCTTATTTCCATGGGCTGTCCGGTACCGTCAGCTGCAATGGTTCGGCGTGGCCGAAGTGGCGGTATTTCTGGTGGTCCTGGCAGTCGGGTACATTTGGGCTTATAAGAAGGGTGCTCTCGAGTGGGTCTAGAAAAACGAGGCTCCGCGATACTTGCGGTTGCCGTGATGCTTTGCGCGGCCGGACTTCAGGCCGCTCCCCGGTTACGTCTGGTGTCTTCCACGGTCGGGCCGATCTCCATCGCGTTGGGTACCAACGGCGCCGCGCAGACTTCGGAGGCTTATAACGCTTCCGACGGCTCGCTGAACTTGAGCCTTTCCTCGTCGGTCAGCTGGATTGCGCCTTCGGTGGGCGCGCAGCGGGCCTGTACGACCAGATCGGGGCTGTGCATTCCACTGCAGTTCGCGCTGAATACAGCGTCGCTGCCGGCGGGCATGTCTACCGCAATTGTGACGGTGTTCGACCCGAACGCGGTGGATGCGCCGCAGACGGTCACGGTCACGGTGCAGCTTGGCGGCTCGGTGCCCAATAGCATGGACGTGTACGTGGCGCCGGGCGGCAGCCGCGACCTGACGTTCTCGACCAATGGGCAGATTGCCGGCACAACGCGTACCATCGACGGCGGGTCATGGCTTTCGCTGGCGCTGGACGGCACGGGTAGTTTCCGCTTCTCGTTTCCCTACCGCGTGCACATTGCGCCCGGCTCCGGGATGGGGCAAGGGACATATAGCGGGACGGTGACGACCTCGGGGTCGAGCCTGCCCGCGGACAATAAGGCGATCGGCGTGACGATGCGGGTCACGGCGCAACCCATCGGCGTGCCGTCGATGGATCGCGTACAGATCCGCCTGGCGGAAGGCGCGCCGGCGACCGGCAGCGCGGTCACGCTGGCCAACGCGGGGCAAGGAACTTTGAAGGTAACCGACGCGAAGACGGCCGGCGCGGCGTGGCTTGCGGCGACGGCGTATTCGGTGGGCGGCTTGATTCCCGACGGGGTGGCTCTGACGCTCGATCCCAAGGGCTTGAAGCCGGGCACATATAAGGATGCGGTCACGATCACTTCAAACGCGGTGGCATACGCCGGAAAGCAAAGCGACACGACGATCTTGACGGTGCCGGTGGAACTCGAAGTGATTGCGGCGGGGCCTCCGGTGGTGGACTACCAGGGCGTGTTGGATAATGCGGTGTTCACGGCGGGCGATGCGATTTCGCGCGGCGATATCGTGGCGGTGAAGGGGCAGCGGCTGTCGATGGCGGCCGGCGCTTTGGGCAGTGCCCCGCCCTTGAGTACCCAGGTGTCGGACACGCAGGTGCTCTTGAATGGCGTGCCGATTCCGATTTATTACGCGTCTTACGGGCAGATCAATTGCCAGATTCCGACCGATGC
>JBDTPR010000614.1:0-4387 GCA_039932635.1 Candidatus Solibacter sp. | reverse complement strand
ATGCTCGCGCAGGCGGCGGCCGACCATTTCCGAAAGCCTGGCAAGGGTGGATTCGATGCGGTCGAGATCGGCCGTGTCGTCTCCGAAGGTATGTTCGTGGCTGATGGATTTTGGACCGGAGTCCTCGCCGATTTCGGTATCGAACCAGCCGCCGGCGTCGAGCCCGCGCGACTTGCCGGCGAGGGCGAGGCCCCACTTGCCGAAGCGCTGTTCGAGGAACTTCTCGTCCAGGCGGGCAAGGTCGCCGACCTTGCGTATGCCCACGGCATGCAGATTCTTCTCGGTCACCTTGCCCACGCCCGGGACGCGGCGCACGTCGAGCGGGGCGAGGAAGGCGGCCTCCTGTCCCGGAATGATCCACAGGACGCCGTTGGGCTTGGCCTGATCGGAACTGATTTTGGCGACCAGGCGCGAAGTGGCGATGCCGATCGAGCAGTTGAGATTGGTGGCGTCCTTCATGCGCTGATGCAGCAGGTGGGCGGCGCGCAGCGGTGGGCCGTAAAGGCGCCCGGTGCCGGTGATGTCGAGGTAGGCTTCGTCCACGGAGGCCATTTCCACCAATGGGGAGAAGGCGGTGAGGACGTCGTGGATCTTTTGGGAGTACTCGCGGTAACGCTCAGGATGGCCATCGACGAAGATCGCCTGGGGGCACATTTTGTAGGCGGTGCGCAGCGGCATGGCGGAATGCACGCCGAATTTGCGCGCCGCGTAGGAGGCGGCCGAGACCACGCCGCGCTCCGTGGGGCGGCCGCCGACTACGACGGGTTTGCCTTTCAGGGAAGGATCGAACAGCTCTTCCACGGAGACGAAGAAGGCGTCCATATCGACATGGAAGTAGGTGCGCATCTCACTCCGAAGCGACTCTCAGTTTATGGAGGATGTGTTTTGCGAGAAATTCCTTGATCTCACGGTGGCGTGGAACGGGTTGGGAGACGCCAGTCTTACGGTTCTGATACCAATCGTGCCCACCGCCGTGCCGGATCAGCACACACCCTTCCTGTTCCAGCTTGCGTATGAGGTCGATGCGTTTCATTCCACAGCAAGCTCGGCAATGCTGCGGATACCTGGAATCTCACCGCTCGTTAAGTCCCGGTACAAGTCGCGAAGATTCTCCTCGAGTTCGCTCAACGATTCGCCTTGCGTGATGTAGTCAGGGAACCGCTCAAAATGGCCGAGCCACATGTCGCCATCTTGCCATCGGACGTAACGGGCCATGCTCATAAACCGATTGTACAGCTTGAGGTCGGACAGCCACAGGGGCCGGCCAAACGGCATAATCGAAAGCCGTACAAGTAAGTGCGCATGCGGAATCGCGATTCAATACTTAGTGTAGTGCGCCACGAATCGGAGCTCAGGGGCGCGGCAGGTCGAAGGTGAAGCGCGCCGGCCCTACACGATAATCAGCGCCCACTTGCCTTTCTCGCGTACCTCGCGCGCCGCGGGGAGCGCGGCTCGCACCTGGTCCACTTCGTGTGTCTCGAAGCCGCTGGCGAGCAGGACTCCGCCGGGCTTGAGGACGCGCAGCAAATCGGCGGATAGCGCGCAGATGGCTTCGGGACTGATATTCGCCATCACCAGATCCACCGAGGCCGTGGCAGCCGCGTCCACCGAGCCTACGAAACCTTCGCCCGCCACTTCGACCGCGATGGGATCGGTATCGCAGGCGATCACCGTGCCGGCGCCCAGCAGGCGCGCCGCCTTCGCCAGGATGCCCGAGCCGGTGCCGACATCCAGCACGCGCATGCCGGGCATTAGGAAATCTTCCAACGCTTCGATGCACAGGCGCGTGGTCTCGTGGACTCCGGTGCCGAACGCCATGCCAGGATTCACGACGATGCGGAAACGCCCCTCGGGCGCCGGGTCGTCACGCCATTCGGGCACCAGGAAGAAGCGCCGTCCGACTTCCATGGGCTGGAGCAGATCGCGGGAGGATTGGACCCAATCGCGCTCCTCCTCCTCGCGAAGGCGCGCGCCGGGGAACATGCGGAGGAGCACCGAGCGGCTCAACGAGCCTTCGAAAAACGAGCGCACCGTCTGCGCATTCAGCTCCACGATTCCGGCAGACCCCTGTTCCCATAGCTCGGCAATCAGCAGGTCGCGATCTTCCGGATCGCAATCGATTTCGAGTGAAAACATGATAGAAGACATCCCCGTTTGCCCAGGTGCTATTTTGGAATTAGACCACCTGAAAATGAAGCTACAAGGTATCTTCCCACCAATCGCCACGCCATTCGACCACGCGGGCAACATTTACGTTTCCAAGATTCGCCATAACGTGGAAAAGTGGAACCTCACCACGCTCTCCGGCTACGTGGTGATGGGCTCCACCGGAGAGAGCGTAATGCTCATGCCGGAGGAGAAGTACACCATGTGGGAGGAGGTGGCGAAGTACGCCGATTCCGGCAAATTGCTGATCGCCGGCACGGGCGTGGAAAGCGTGCGCGAGACGGTGCACCTCACCAATCGCGCAGCGGAGATGGGTTACAAGGCGGCAATGGTGCGCACGCCGCACTATTACAAGAATCTGATCAATCGGAATGACGCGCAGATGTTGTACTACCGCGCGGTGGCCGATCAGTCGAAGCTGCCGCTGATTATCTACAACTGGCCGCAGACCACCGGCGTGGATATTTCGGTGGAGGCGGTGGCGGCGCTGAGCGAGCACCCAAATATCATCGCGATCAAGGAAAGCTCGGGGAACTTGGAGAAGGTGATGCAGCTGATCCGCGAGGTGCGGCATGGGTTCCAGGTACTGGTAGGCTCGGCTCCCACGCTGTGGCCTTCCCTGCTGATGGGCGCTTGCGGCGCAATTCTGGCATATGCCAATGCGGCGCCGTATTCCACGATTGCAATCTGGGAAGCATACCGGACTCGCGAGGAGGCGGCGGGTATGGACTGGCAGAGTCGCATTGCACGTCCGGCAGCGCTGGTGACGACGAAGTACGGCATTCCGGGGCTGAAGTACGCGATGGATTTGAACGGGTACTATGGCGGGCCTCCGCGCCTGCCGCTGACCACGCCAACCACGGAAGCCAAGCGCGAAATCGAACTGGCCTTTCAGGATCTGAAGGGGTAACTCGGACAGCAGTTTCCCACGAGCGGGAATTCGGCAGGAGTTGTGGGGCAGGTTGGCAACCTGCGGCGGGTTGGTAACCCGCCGGAAACAGAGCAGGCGCCGATTGACAACCGGCGCGCAGGATACCATCCTGCCCCACTCGGCTACTGGCCCAAAAGGTTGTCGATCAGGGCTCGGGTGATGCGCCAGTAGCCGTGGGCCTTCTGGCCCTGGCTCATGAAGGTGCCCGAGGTCAGGAAGCCGCTCAGGTCGCCAGGATTCGGCGTCTGGTGCTCCCGCTGGATCATTTCCCGCAAGAGGCGCGTGGTATTCGAAAGGTCGCCGGCCAGCGCCGAGGCGTCAGCCGCGCTGGCGCACTTCACGTCGAGTTTTGCTGCGAAGGCGTCGCCTTCCTGCACCAGCGAAAGCGTCACCGCCTGCGCCCTGTCCAGACTGCGCGCGAACATCTGCGTTCCCGCCGGCAGGTTCTGCCCCGATTTCACCACGGATGGGGGAATCGCCAGCCAGACGGGCGCGTTGGGGATGTCGGCATCGGGCCGGTCCTCCACCTGATTCATACGCAGCGCCACGGCATCGTCTTCGCCCACCCCCATGGCCATCAGGTTCGACTGCATGGGGAAGAACGAAATGCGTTTCTCCGGCGTACTACCGGCCATTTTGCAGAACGAGTTGTTGCAGCGGCCGTCGGTGGCCAGGACGTAATTCTTGAGCGCTTTCCAATCGAAGCGGCCCTTCAGGAGCATGTATTTGGCTTTGGGCGCGAAGGCCACCATCGCCGTGTCCAGGTCCTGCTTGTAGTCGAATTCGGTCTTGCGTACGAAGCTCTGGTATTCGGGGTCTTCACCTACCTTGGAGCCGTCGAGCAGTTGCAGCAGGCCGGCACTGCGCAGCTTGGCAAAATCGACATACAGGACGACGGCATCATCCGTGGGCAGGCGTTTCATCATCGCCGCCGGCGAGATGGCGCGCGAACGATACCAGATCACGCCCCCGAGCGTTCCACCGCAGAGCGCCGCAATGAACAGGATCAGCAGCCACGCCCGTGTTTTAGGGTTCACGAATCGAGTATCACACAGCCGCGAGTTCGCCCGCGCGCGCCGTGTCCCATAGAGCGACGTAAGGCTTCAGATCCTTCATCATCTGGGCGAAGGCGGGGAGCGTCAGCGATTGCGCGCCGTCGCTCACAGCCTTCTCGGGGCAGGGGTGCACTTCGACGATGATGCCATCGGCGCCCACCGCCACGCCGGCTCGGGAGAGCGCGGGAATCAGGCTGCGCTTGCCGGCCGCATGGCTGGGATCGAGCACCACAGG
>JBDTPR010000613.1:0-4402 GCA_039932635.1 Candidatus Solibacter sp. | reverse complement strand
CAGAGTTTCTCCCTGGCCTTGCTCGCCTTCTCCCTCACTCCGGCCTTGGCGCAGGATACAGGCGTCCTGTCGGGAACGGTCACCGATACCAGTAGCGCCGTAGTGGCGAGCGCACAGGTGGTTGCGATCAACGTCGATAATAATTTCGAGACCACGACCGTCACCAATGCGGAAGGGCTCTACCGCATTCCTTTCCTGCGTCCGGGGACCTACCGCGTCAGGATCACCGCTGCCGGGTTTAAAACGTTCATCCGCGAGAACGTGGATCTGCGAGTGGGCGCGACCCTGCCGATCGACGCCAGGATGGAAGTGGGCGCGCTTGCCGAATCCATTCAGGTGACGGCCGCTACCCAATTGCTCGAAACCGAGACTTCCACCACTGGAACGATCATCGATGGCGAGTACTTCCAGCGCATGCCGCTCTTCCAGCGCCACTCGCGCGGAGTGCTCTACCTCACGCCCGGCGTCAACACTGGCGGCCTGGCTTACGCCGGCTCGCTAGGCGGCTTCTCGATCAACGGCGGCGCCACCGGCAATATCGGCTATTTCGAAGACGGCATGTACGGCGTCCAGCCGAGCGGCACGAACACCACCGACACAATTCTCAGCACGATCGAAGAGGCGAAGGTCATCACGACCGTGCTGCCTGCCGAATACGGCCACTCGGCCGGTGGCGCGATCGTCATCGTTAAGAAGAGCGGCACCAACCAGTTGCACGCCGGCGGAGGCCTGCTGTTCCGGGAAACGCCCATGCAGCACAGGCGCTTCATGCAGCCCGCGACCTTCCAGCAGACTGGCAACAGCCTGCATTTCAAGCAGCCGGACTATTACGTCAGCGGACCGGTCTACATTCCCAAAGTTTACGACGGCCGCAATAAGACGTTCTTCATGTTCGCCGGGCAGTATCTGCAGGAGCGGCAGGGCGAGGTGATTTCGTGGAATGTGCCGACGCCCGAGGAGTTGAACGGCGACTTCAGCTACGGCGGCAGGGCCGGTGTCAATGCGATCTACGACCCGCGCAGCACCGCCGTGAATAACGGTGTCTGGTCCCGAACGCCCTTCGTCGGCAACATCATTCCCAAGGCGCAGTGGGATCCAGTAGCCACCAAGTTCCTAAGTTCCAAGGTATGGGAGACTCCGAATCTCGCCGGAACCCCGACGGCGACCGGCGTCACCGGCAACCTTCAGATCCCTCGCCAGAAGTCCACCGACTGGGCCAATTACAGCGTGCGCGCCGACCAGTCGTTCACCAACAAGCTGAAGATGTTCTACAACTGGAGCTTCAATACGCGCACGGCGTTCACGCCGGACCTCAACGTGGTGAACCTGCTTTACAACACCACGCAGCGGACTTCGGTGGATGCGCAGACCACGACGGGCGTCGGCTTCACGTACACCATCACGCCGTCGATGATCAGCGAGACGCGCGTCAACTACTACCGGTTCCGCAACGACCAGACCTGGCCAGGGTATGGCACCGATTTCGGAGCCCTGCTGGGCATCCCCAATATCGGCAAGGGCAGTATGCCCAACATCACCGGCATTCCGTTTGTGGCCAACCCCAGCCTGAATGTGGAAGAGACCTTCACCTACAAGGAAGACCTCAGCAAACTGGTGGGCAAGCACGCTCTTAAGTTCGGTTACGAACTGATGCGCCTGCGCCGCAACAACTACTCAACGGACAGCAATGCTGGTACGTTTACGCTGGCAACCACTAACGGACTCAACGCTAACGGCACCAGCATCCCGAATACCGGCGGCAACGATCTTAGCCGGTTGCTGGTAGGCGCGGTTTCCAGTTATACGATTACCACCAACCTGCTCAGCAACCTGCCACGCAACTGGGTTCACGCGGGCTACTTCCAGGATGACTGGAAGCTCTCGCCGACCGTCACGCTGAACCTTGGCGTACGTTATCAGGTGCAAAGCGCGGAGAACAACAAGTACGGCCAGGTGTCCAGCTTCGACCCCATTGGCAAGGACAATGTGGTGCCCGGCGGCATTGGTGTGATCATCCACCCCGAGACGCTGCACGGCAAGGATTGGAATAACTTCCAGCCGCGCGTGGGCGTGGCGTGGACGTTCAAGAAAGACTACGTCATCCGCGCCGGCTTCGCGCTCTCCACGGTGGATGAGCGCCTGCCCACGGCGCCTACGGAAGAGTTCGGTTCCACCACGGGGCGCATCGATACGCCCAGCGGAGACTTCCGGCCGCAATTCCAGCTCAGTAAGGGTCCGGTGCCGTCGCTGCTGGTCTACCCGGTGATGCGAGCGGACGGGTCGATCCCTTTCGCCGGGACTAACTATTCCGGACGCAATGCGACCTGGGTGGATACCACTCGGAAATCGCCCTACGCCATGAATTGGAACTTCGGAATCCAACATAACTTCGCCAGCAACTACCTGGTGGAACTGACCTACACCGGCAACAGTTCGGTGAACGGTTTCGAGAGCCGCGAAATCAACAACGTTTCCTACGACTGGGCGAATAACTTGCGCTTGACGAACCCGGCCGGGTTCAGTGCCTTCCAGAGCAACACGCAGATTTACCGCCCGTATCCGAACTTCGGTAACATCACGTTCCGCACCAACGGCGCCCGTTCCAACTATCATGCGGGCACGATCAAGATCGACAAGCGCTTCTCGCACGGGTTGTCCTTCCTTAGTTTCTATACTTACTCGAAGGGCATCGATTCAAGCAGCAGCAACAATCTGCTGTCGCGCAATTTAGACCGTGCGGAAGCCCAAAACAACCGCACCCATATGTACACCGGCAGCATGAACTACGAGATTCCCTTCGGCAAGGGCCGCAAATGGATGAATCGCGGCGGCTTCATCAACGCCGTCTTCGGCGGCTTCGATATGGTCTACCTCTACCGCATCCAGAGCGGCGATGCACTGACGTTCGGTTTCTCGGGCAGTCCGTACCAGTACATGCCGGGCGTGGTCGCCACGCGCTCCGGCCGCCCCGATTCCACCGGACAGCGCGCTGACTTGCGCGACCACTGGCAGGACATCGGCGGCGCCCGCTTCTCGCAAGCTACGCAGAACGGACTGATCGATTCAATGAGCTACTTCAGCTACCCCGTGGCCTATGGCCTGGGCAACGTCGGCCGCAACACGTTCGACCGGCAGCGCTTCATCGATACGCAGTTCTCCGCCTCGAAGGAATGGAAGATCAAGGAGCGGGCCACCGCCACGTTCCGCTTCGACTTCCAGAACCCGTTCAAGTGGTACAACCTCTCCGCGCCGAACACCACGGTCAACTTCACGAATCCGGCGACGTTCGGCAAGGTTTCCACCAGCACGGGCGACGAAGGCACCACGGCCAACGCAGGCGGCCAGGGTCTGATGAACATCACAATCTCCTTCCGCTTCTAGCTGAGCGGCGAGGTGTAACCCCTGGGTTTAACCCGTGTATCACGGTATACGGCGAACGGATCGATTGACGTAGCATGTGCCCGTACCGCATAGTAGCGGCACGGGCACATGCGTCTGTACAGAACAAGGAGAACAAGCGAGATGAATCGTGGGATGACATTGGCTGCGTGTGTTTGCGCCGCGGGATTGCTGGTCCCCGCGCCTGGCAGCGCGCAATTGTACAAGCTGACCAAGGAGCAACTTACAGAACTTACGGCACAGAATCCGTTCGAGCGCTTTCCGGACGGTCGCCCCAAGGTGCCGGATGCGCTGATGGAAAAAGCGCGCGGGATGTCGGCGGAGGAAGTGTTCGCCATCTTGCCGGGCCGCGGGTTTCGCAATCAGTATGAGGATTCCTTCCAACTGCTGCATCCCGGCAAGAAGATGGTGGGGCGCGCGTTCACGGTGCAGTTCATGCCGGCGCGACCGGATCTCGATACGGTGGTGAACTCGAAGGGCCGTGTGACTAATCAGACCGCGCTCGATATGCTGCAACCCGGCGATGTCCTGGTGGTGGACTTGTATGGCAAAGTCAACGACGGGACGATCGTCGGCGACAATCTGTTCTACTACATGGCGAAGACGGCGAAGGCCGCGGGCCTGGTGGTGGACGGCGCGATTCGCGATCTCGAAGGGCTTTCAGAAATCGATATGCCCGCCTATTTCCGGCGCGCGCATCCGAGCTATCTCACCAATGCGACGATTACCGGGATCAATATCCCGGTGCGCGTGGGCGGTGTCACTGTCATGCCCGGCGACCTGGTGTTGGGCGATGCCGAGGGCGTCTACTTCATTCCACCGCATTTGGTGCAGCAGACGGTAGACAATGCCGACACGGTGCACATTCACGATGAATGGACTCGAAAGAAGTTCGACGAAGGCAAGTACAAATCGAGCGAGATTTACAGCAGTCCGCGCAACCCTGCGCTGAAGAAGGAATACGACGAGTATTTGAAAAAGCGGTTGGAAGAAATCCGCGGTA
>JBDTPR010000612.1:0-4413 GCA_039932635.1 Candidatus Solibacter sp. | reverse complement strand
TGGTCGTGAGCGTGAGTGCAGAAGTGCCGCTACCCGCAACGGTGGTCGGGCTGAAAACAGCGGTGACACCTATGGGCATCCCGCTAACGGAGAAGCCTACAGATGCAGCGAAGCCGTTGAGCGCGCCGACGGTGAGGGTGTATCCAGAATTGCTGCCGGCGACGACGCTCCGGCTCGAAGGTGTAGCGCCAATCGTGAAGTCAGGAGCGGCGGTCACGGTGAGGCTGATGTTGGCGGTGTGAGAGAGAGTGCCGCTGGAGGCGGTCAGAGTGAGCGGATAGGTACCGGGCGAAACCGTGGCCGTGGTCGTGAGCGTGAGTGCAGAAGTGCCGCTACCCGCAACGGTGGTCGGGCTGAAGGCAGCGGTGATGCCTATGGGCATCCCGCTAACGGAGAACCCGACGGATGCAGCGAAGCCGTTGAGCCCGCCGACAGTGACGGTGTATCCAGCATTGCTGCCGGCGACGACGCTCCGGCTCGAAGGTGTAGCGCCGATCGTGAAGTCGGGAGCCGGGGTCCCGCCTGCCAGCGTGGCCGCCTGCAGTGTCACGTTGCCGGTTCCGGAATTCATCGTGTAAGTCACGGTCAGCGTCTGCGCGTTCGAGGACGCCTTGTACGTCAGCGTATAAACTCCTAAGGTGGTAACGCCAGCCGTGTTGATCAGCGAGGTATCCAGGTAATCGACGGCACTTCCGTCGCTGAGATGCGCCAGGAATCGCCCCTGGGCGCGCCAGGCGCCCACATATACCTTCAAGGTCCGCAGCGTCGCATCCGCCGGGGCCGTGATCTGGAAGCCGCTGCCCAGGCCCGAAACGTAAAGTCCAGTTGTGCTGTTGGTGGTCGATGGCGTGGGGGTGCCGTCGGTCCAGGTGTAGCCGACCGAGTTGTTCGCGTAGCGCGACGCCACGGCGCCGGCCACCGGAACGAAGTTGCTGATCTGTTGCGTGAGCGTGGCTTTGTGGTCGAAGTCGGTCGCGGTGGTCAAACCCCAATGTGCCCAGTCCGCGCTGCCCTCGGTCGTCAGTTGCACGGTGCCGGTCGGGTTGAGCATGGAACCCGTCAATACCCCGCCGCCGCCCGACGGGACTGTTACCACCAGGGAGACCGGAGCGGGGTGGCTCAAAGTGCCGCTGATGGCGGTGACCACCAGGGGATATGTGCCCGCGGCGGCGGCAGCCGTCGTATTCAGGGAGAGCGTGGTTGATCCGCTGCCGGCAACTGTGGCGGGGTTAAAGGCCGCGCTCACGCCGGCGGGCAGGCCGCTCACGCTGAAGGTTACGCTTCCGCCAAAGCCGCCGAGGGCGGCTGTGGACACCGTGTAAGAAGCCGGGTTGCCGGCGGGAACCGTTTGCGATGCGGGTGCCGCGCTCACGGTGAAATCGGCCGGTGCCGAGCCGGCAAGAGTCGCTGCCTTAAAGCTGACGTTTCCGGGGGTCTGGCTATCCTGCGTGTAAGTCACGATCAGGCTCTGGCCGGCGGTGGCGGCTTTATACGTGAAGGTGAAGACGCCGTAGGTTGACGGGAGGGTGAGATCTTCCACCAAGCGTGCGGTGAAGTCCGGCGCGCTGCTGTCAGTCAATTGGGCCCGCATGCGCCCGTTTACACCGTGAACGCCTACATAAACCCGCAGAGTCCGGGGTGCCGGGTCGGCCGGCGCACTGATGCGGAAGCCCTGGCCGTAGCCGGAGATGTAGACACCGTTCTTGGTATTGGTAACCGACGCGGTGGGCGTGCCGCCGGTCCAGGTGGCGCCGGCCGGATTGTTGAAGTACTGAGACGCGGGTCCGCCTATACCGGTGAAGTTGCTGATCAACGAGATCCCCGCCTTGTGTTCGAAAGATGCGGCGGAGTTCAGGCCCCAATGGGCCCAATCGAGAGTGCCCTCGGTGGTCAGGTTGATGGCGGCCCCCTGGGTCCCCAGCGAGCCGACCAGCGACCCACCGCTGCCTACCGGGGTTGAGAACGTCGTGCCGACTACCGGGCCCGCCTTGGCAGAAATATTGCCGGCCGCGTCATGGGCTGCGATCTGGTATGAGTAAGAGGTGTTCGCCGTGAGCCCGGAATCCGTGTAGCCCAGCGAGTTGGTGACTTCCGCGATTTGAACGCCACCCCGATAGACGAAGTAACCTGTCACACCGACGATGTCCGACGAGGATTGCCAGGCGACTTGAATCTGCGTGGCGGAAGCACCCAGTGCCGACGGATTCGCCGGAGTGGAGGGGGCGGTGGTGTCCGCCGGCCCGCCGGTTCCCGACAGCAGAGTCCAACCGGAGCCGTTCCATTGCTTAGCATAGATGCCGCGCAGCCCGCCAAGGGTGACCTCTCCCCAGGCAGCCACGGGTTGGTTGTTGAAGACACCGATACTCACACGCTGCGCGCTGCCCAGCAATGGGTCGGCGTTCAGCATACCTCCTAACTGGGTCCACACGCCGGCCGCATTCCGCGCCACATAGACTCGTGCTTTCTGGCCAAGCGCCGCCTGCTCGATCCAGCCCAGGTAGAGTTGGTTCCCCGTCGCGTCGGCAACCAGACTGGGGTGGTAAGCCCAGCCGGCGACCGGGGTCTGGTTCAAAGACCCCGAGCCTACCGGAATCCAGCTCGAACCATTCCACACTTTGACGTACAACTGCGAGTTGCCGGTAAGCGATCGTTCCGTCCAAGCCACGTAGACCTGTCCATTCAGCACCGCGATGGAAGGATCGTAAGCCCAGCCCGCGGCCGGATCGATATTGAGGGCTCCGCCTACCGGAACCCATTGTGTCCCGTTCCAGGAGGACACGTAGATCTTCGGATTGGTGTCGTTCTCATAGCCATTGCCGGTGTCGGCGAAATGCATGTATTCCGACCAGGCGGCGTAGGGAGTGGAGCCGGTGCCGGCGATGGAAACCGAAAGCGCGGTGGCTCCAGGGCCGGTAAGCTGATTCAACGGGCCGCCTTTGAGCGTCCAGCTAGTGCCGTTCCAACCGCGAACGTAAGCGAAAGTGCGCTGCGGATAGACGTCTTTGTCCACTTCTAGCACGGCTACGTAAGGAGTGGCGCCGACGCCGGCGATTTGCGACTGTCCCTGAAAGAGTCGCGTATTAGGACCGTTGATGCCGGTGGGCCCGCCCTGCCAAGTGGAGCCGTTCCAATTCTTGGCGAATACCTGCGCGGTATTGCCTGCGTTATCCGATTCATACCAGGAGGCCCAGGGTTTGCCGCTCACCACCGCCAGCGACGGAGCATGGGCTTCCTTAGTGCCCGTGCTGCTGATCGAGGTGTAAGAGGAGCCTGCTGGAATCCAGCTTCCGGCCAGATACTGGCTGATGAAGATGTGCGGCCATGCGGCGTCGGTCGAATCGAAGGGCGAACCCACTTCAGACCAGCCCACGTACAGCGAGGTGCCGTCGGTGGCGAGTGCCGGATCCTTGGCCCAACTGGCGGTGTTGCGGTTCAGGGCTCCAGCGGGGCGCGTGTCGACTACCGGCGCGATACCGGCGTTAGGGCCTGTGCCCTGATAGCGAAAGAGCCAGGTTTGCAGCGCGTATGCGCTCCAGTCGCCGCCGAAATAACCGCCCGTTCCGGCCTGCGCCAGCACGAACGCGTTGTGATCGGAGTCGTAGGAAAGCTTGGCGAAACTCGCAGTGCCGGGCACCGGCGGGTATTGCGGGGAGTTGATCTGCGTCCATTGATTGGCGGAGGGATCGAACACCCAGGTGTCGTTCAAATTACCGGAGGTGTTCTGGCCGCCGTACATCAGGAAAATGTTGTTGGTGGAGTCGTAGGCGAACGCCTGCCGGTTCCTGGCGGACGGCTTCACGCCGCCCGCGGGAGTGACCATTGCCCAGGTGTTGGTCGGGTAGTCGTAGACGTAAAGGTCGTTGTAATAACCGTTCGATGACAGGCCGCCGAACAGGTACAGCTTTTGTTCGCGGCTGCTGTAGGCCAGGCCCGGCAGAATCAGCGAGGGGTCGGGCAGTGTGCCGCTCGGATTCATCTTCCGCCAGGTATTGGTAGTGGGATTGTAGGACCAGGTTCCGACAAACGAATCGCCGCCGTGGAAGATAAAGACATTGTGCGCCGCGTCGAAAGCTCCGCCCGGTTGCAAGGCCTGCTGAGAGGGTTTGGGAGAGGTGTGTTTATCGCGGCCGGATTGCCCTACCACGTCGTACCACCACATGTGGTACACGTTCTCGGGCTGGTTCGAACCGGTAGTGCAGCAGTGGTATATGATGGTGTTGTTGTTGGGGTTGAAATCGAAATAACCCTGCGATTCTCCGCTTTCGGGCATGTTTTCGGTATGGAAATTGCCACCCATATCAACCACATCCCAACTGTTGGATTCGAAGTTATAGCCCACCAGGCTTTCATTTGGCTCGGAATTGCGCTGATGGTAAAACGCGAGCATGATGGAGCGCTTCACGACCGGGGCAT
>JBDTPR010000611.1:0-4416 GCA_039932635.1 Candidatus Solibacter sp. | reverse complement strand
CGTTCAGCCAATCTTTCATGTGCCCGCGGATTGCCGGCGCGCAGTGCTTCTCCAGTTCGGCCTCGGTCTTGTCCTCGGGATACTGCTCCAACTCATAGGCGACGTCCTTGTGAATCGCCGCCTCGCCCCTGGCCGCCGGCGTGTAATCGTAGCTCATCACGCTGGCGCGCAGGGTGCCCTTGTCGCCATAGAATGTTGCGCCCCATGGATACTTGGGATCGGGCTCGCTGCCCCACGAGCGATGCTGCCACACCACCTTCAGATTGCCGTAATCGAACGTGGCGAGTTGCGTGTCGGTGATGTTCGCCTTGGCGCCCTTACTCACCAGGATGCCGCCGCTCGATTCGATCTTCGACGGCCAGCCGAGATCCAGCATCCAGCGCGTCATATCGAGCATGTGGACGCACATATCGCCGACGATGCCATTGCCGTACTCCATGAAGGCGCGCCACCCGCGCGGATGCACGATCTTGTTATACGGCCGCATCGGCGCCGGGCCGGTCCACATGTTGTAGTCCAGATTCTCGGGCGGCGCGCTGTCCGGCGGATTGGTCTCGTCGCGCATGTGGTAGTAGCAGTAGATTTCCACCAGCCCCACCTTGCCCAACTTCCCCTGTCGCACGATCTGTTCGCGGGCTTCCATCAGATGCGGCGTGCTGCGACGCTGCGTGCCGATCTGCACCACCTTGTTGTATTTGCGCGCGGCCGCAAGCATCGCTTGCCCTTCGGCAACGTCCACGGAGATGGGCTTCTGGCAGTAGACATGCGCCCCGGACTTCACCGCGGCGATCATCGTCAGCGCGTGCCAGTGATCGGGCGTGCCCACCAGCACGAGATCCAAATCCTTCTCCGCCAGCATCGTGCGGTAATCGCTGAAGGTGCGCGGCTTCTTGTGCGACGCCTGCCGTACGCTGACGATCTCGGCGGCGTCCGCCAGCATGCGCTTGTCCACGTCGCAGAGCGAGACCACCTCCACCGGAGAGACCTGAATCAGGCGCAGCAGGTCGGATTTCCCATACCATCCGCACCCGATCATGCCGACCCGCATTGGCTTCGTTCCGCCGGCTTGCCCGGCCATTCCCCACGCCGCGGCGCTCAATCCGGCGGTTCCAGTGCGCAAGAAATCTCGACGGTTCATAGCTTCCCCCTCACAGTGCCAGCACGCGTTTGGTGAACGCGATGCAGGCTTCCAGATCTTCCCGTTCCTTCTGCTTTGCGGCTTCCGGACTGGCCGGCCGCGGATCGTTGGGCCGCACCTTGCCGCGGTCCGCAATCGCCAGGAAGCGCTGGAAACTCCACGCCGGAACATCGCGGTAGGCGTCCCAGAACTTCGGGTCGTTGAAGGCGAACACGCGCCCGTTGGTCACGATGGTTTCCATGGAAAGCGCGCGCCCCGGGCAGAGTTCCGCGTACTTCTTGCAGTAGTCCTCGATGCCCACGTTGCCTTCCCCCATGCGCACCCAACTCACGGCCGCGCCCTCGGGCACGCGCCACACCCAGGAATCGCGCACGTGACTGGTCAGCACGTAGGGATGCAGCGTCTCCAGCGTGACGTGCGGATCTTCCAGCGTCCAACAGGGATTTCCCGAATCCAGGCATGCGCCCACGAAATCCTTGCCCGCCTCTTCGATCACCTGCTTCAATTCGTGCGCCTGCATGTCGCCGGCATGGTTCTCGATGGCGATCTTCAGATTGTGATCCATCGCCTTGCTGCGCACGTTGCGCAGTACCTTGACCATGCTCTCCATGTGCTTCTCGATGGGGCCGGGCTTGCGGTCGTCCATGCTGCCTAGCACGGCGCGCACGATCTTCGAGCCCGCCAGGTTGGCGGAATCCAGCATCTTGCCGATCTGTTCTTCGGCCGTCCCCGCCTTGGCGTCGAACATCTTCGACGTCGGGCAGATGGATTTCATTCCGATCTCGATTTCGATTCCGAGTTCGTCTGCCTTCCGCCGCACGGCGCGCAGATTGTCCGGCTCCAGGCTGCCGATAAATCGGATCTCTGAGAAGTGGACCACCTTCGCGCCCTGCTTCGCGCTGTAGTCCAGCAGTTCAAAGGGCGTCCAGCCCTGTGAACGCACGCTGAAGAGGTCGATTCCCAGTTTGACGGCGAGTGCGGGTTCAGGCGCGGCCATGGCGAAAGGCGCGGCGGCGGCCATCCCCAGAATGCTTCGGCGGGTCGGATTCATTTTGACCGAAGTATACAATAACGCGCACGTGGGTCGCTGCGCGTCGCTACACGGGTTGCTACAGAGGACGTATGTAAACGTCGGTTCCGGGAACGTAAATCCAGCCCTGGTCGTTCACAAAGCCGGCCCTGTTGCGTGAAACCAACGCTTTGATGCCGAGCTGCTTCAGCTTCGCCAATATCTGCTCAACCTGCGGCGCGGCCAGATTCACGTACTCGTCGGGATTCTCCCATATCTGCGCCACAATCCGCACACCGGCGCGGCGCGCGTAGTAACAGTCCAGGCTGTATCCCAGTTGACTGATTTCGTCTCCCGGGCGTATGCCCATGCGGTGCAGCGTCTCCGCGACCGCGTTGCTGGAGGCGGCGGTGTCCTGGGCGTCCTGGGATATGGACTGCGCGCCGGTGTCCGGGTGGAGCGCACGCAGTGCGATGGACTGCAAACGCACCGCGCACACCAGCGCCAACAGGATGGTGGCGGCGGACAGGCTGCGGACCCTGGTGGCGGCGGCGAGCGGCTGCAGAAATAACGTCGCCGCGCCCAGGCCCAGCATCACGATGTAGGCGACGATGTAGCGCCAGTGGAACACCACCAGCGAATACATCAGGCATGCCGATGCCGGCCATACCAGGAGAATCCAGATTTGCTGTCCGCCAGACCGCACCTCGCTCCTGACGCGCGAACTGAGCAGGCTCAGAGGCAACAGCAACGCCGCCAATGCAAAAAGCAGCGGTTGGATCGAGGGCGCCTCCGTGAACGTTGCCAGGAAAGTGGCGATCTGGCGGCTCATGCTAAAGGGAGTCTTGAGCCCATCCCACCAATAGGAGGCATCGTACCAGATGGGCAAGGTTCCGGGCAGCGGGCCTCTGAACTCCAGTATCAAGGGCGCTTCGCCGACGATGTGAGGCGGATGAATCGGACTTCCGTTTTCGGGGGGGTGACCGATCCAGCCCGCATACGGCGGGAGTCCGCCCACGGACCATGCGTAGTTCAACTTCCCGGTATCGCCAAAGGTGAAGCGGTGTTTTTCGAGACTCAGACTCAACACCAGCGGCGCTGCGACCAGGCAGAAGCAGGCTGCCGCGAGCAGTATATTCCACCTTGCCGCCCGGTCATGCGAGCGCAGAAAGAGAATCGCCAGCAGCATCAACGCGACCGGGAATACCGCGGCCTTGGTGAGGTAGCCAGCACCCAGGATCACGCCCAACCCCACGGCATGCTTCCACGATGCGGCGGGCATCAAGAGCTTCAGGGCGAATGCCGCGGCCGCGTACACCAGTGCCTGTACCAACATGTCAGGCGTGATGTACCAGACCGTCGGTCTGAGATTGGCTACCAGGAAGAGCGAGTACGCGAAGGCGATGAACTCAGGCCACGAGTTTCGGAGGCATTGCATCACGGTGCGGAGCAGGAGCGTGAAGCTTCCGAGCGCGCTCAAAAAGATTACCCAATGCAGCGTGAAAGTCGCATGGAGTTCCGCCGCTGGAGAGGGCCGCAGGACGGCCATCATCACAGCCAGCAGGGCCGGGTAACCGGGACTCCAGTAGCCATTCTTGAGGAGGACGCCGGGCGATTGCAGCGCGGCGGTCGCCATATCCAGATAAGAGGTGCCATCCGGAGAGAGTGTACTCTGTGAGGCCTCCCACACAACAGGCACGGACATCACGGCGCAGAGAGCGGCAGCGCCGGCCATCCAACGCAGCAACCGGTTTGCCGAGCCGGTCATGCGGGGTTGTAGTCCGAAAGCACCGCGATGGAAAGGATGGTGAGCATTTGGGAAGGGACAGAATCAATGTCCGGGGAATGCGGCGCCGCTTAAAACATTTTGATCGTACTCCGCCGGGAATGTCAAACGCGCCGCCACCGTGCGCAATTATGCTACGGTGCGGGATTAAGGTGGCCCAATGAAACGCCTCGTTCTCTTCCTCGCCTTCGCCGGCACGATCTTCGGCGCCAACACTGTCCGCCCGCAGCAACTGCGCTGCGAATATCGCGTTAACCCCCAGGGCATCGATGCCACGGAGCCGCGCCTGAGTTGGGTGCTGACGCCCGTCAACCCCGTGGCCCGCGGAATCCATCAGACTGCCTATCGGGTTCTTGTGGCTGCCAGCGAAGCCGCACTAAAGGCCAACACCGGAGACTTGTGGGACAGCGCCAAAACGGCGTCGCCCGATTCCATCCACGTGGCGTATGCGGGCAAGCCCTTGATGTCCGGCGCCGCCGCGTG
>JBDTPR010000610.1:0-4430 GCA_039932635.1 Candidatus Solibacter sp. | reverse complement strand
TGTTGTCCTCTCCTTCTGCTTGGCCGTCGAACCTGTCGCGGCTCTGCAGTGATCCGAGCCGGTCCAGTACGAGGGGTCTAGTCTTCTGCATCCACAATCGAAAGTGCGTTGTAAACAATGCGCGTAGAATGAGACTAAACTTACCATTTGTCGTTTGTGGTTAGAAGCATAGCATTCGTGTTTCGCACCAAACAAGCGGACTACCTAAGCGAATCCCCGAGCATGCTAGTACGTGGTGCTACGTCCCCGGCGAGAGCCGGGAGTTGCGTGCGATCCCACGAAGGCGCATTTAAAAGATGATCTTCAAGGCAACCTGGCATTGCCGGTTCCCGGTAACGCTCGTGATCTTGCCGAAGTCCACGGATCCCAAGGTCGTGTTCGGATTCGTGGGATGCACCGTGTTGGTGGTATTGAAAGTCTCCAGCCGGAATTGCAGCGCGTATCTCTCCATCACGTGGAACTCACGGGCGAGGCCAACGTCGAAATTCCAGGTGCCAGGTCCGTTGATGACATTCCTGCCCTCGTTGCCCCAGGTGTATAACGGCTGGGCAGCGAAGGCGGCGGTATTGAACCACTTACTCCAGGTCCGGTCGACCTGATTGGGATCTCCGATCACGTTCGGCCGGTCCGTGCCGGTCGCCGAATTGACGCGCGTCGAATTTTGAGTGATGGCCAGCGGTGAACCCGTCCGGATCACGCCAATCGTGTTGAGATTCCAGTTGCGTATCGCCAGGTTGTAGAACGCATTCGACTTCTTGCCGAACGGACTGTTCCACGTCGCCGCAATCGTCACTCGGTGGCGGATGTCGCTGTTAGCGCTGCCGCGAATTTGGCCAATCTGTCCATAGGACAGGTAGCGCACTTCGGCGGCATCGATGTTATGCGACCAGGTGTGGTTCACGGTGAGGCTGACGCCATCCTTGAAGCGGTGCTCCAGCGTATTCTGCATCGACTGGTACGAGTTGTTGTACCAGTTGCGCACCACTCCGATTCCCGTGACGTTGGGGAGTGCGGCGGCGTAGACCCGCCGGGCTTGGGGCAACTCCGGTCCTGGAGCGATACCGTTCGCCTCAATGGACCCGTTCGCCGGCGAGAGTTTCCTTCCCAACTGGGAAACATAGGACGAGGTGAAAACCAGGTCCCGGGGCAGTTGCCGCTGAAACGCCATATTGTACTGGATCACATAGGGCGTGACAAAATCGGGCCGCACCACCGCGATGGCACCGGACAGGTTGACCGGATCGTTCCCGACCGGCAGCGGCAGTCCGTCGGAGATCTTGTTGATCGGCAGAAACTGGCCCGGCGCCACCGAATAGTTGTGCTGGTACGGCGCGTTTCGGAACGAGCCGGGACTGCCCTGGAAGAGCGGCTGGTATGTGATTCCGATTCCGCCCCGGATGACCGTCTTCCTGTCTGCCCTGGCCGCGAACCCGAAGCGTGGAGCGAAGTTATTGCGATCCTTTTGCACGTTCAGCGATCGCGATGCACCATTCTGTCCCGCGTAGATCAGCTTCAGGGTCGAGAAGTCCAGAGTCGTGATGCGGTCGTGGTCTTCCACCAGCGGGCTGTAATAGTCCCAACGCAGCCCGGGGTTCAGGGTCAGCCAGCGGTTCACGTGCCAGTCGTCTTGAATGTAACCGTCCCATTCGGTGTAGGTGTATCCAGGATGGATCAGGAACTTGGTCCGTGATGTCGCTGTGGGAAACCCCAACAGCATCGTGGCAAGTCCATTGCCGTTGGTCGCAACCGAACTCGACGGATCGTTGGTGAAGTTGGTGCCAAAGTTGAATGTCCCTTGGGCATTGTTGCTTTGAGCCACCGCGACCAGTCTCCGCGCCAGATCTCCCCCAATCTTCAGGCTGTGCGCGCCCCGCGTGTATTGGATGCTGGCGGAATACTGGAACGTGTTGTTGGTGTTGAGAGTCGGCAGGAAACCGCCCTCGCCGATTCCGGTATACCCCGCCATGGTAACGGTCGGCACCCCCGAACTGTCCTCGTCCACGTTGATCCCGGGGAGACCCAGCAGCGTAGCTTCGGCCCTCCCATAGCCCACCTGCACGCTCCGCAACGCGAAACGGCTGTAGCTGGCTTTCAAATTCAGCAACAATTTCGGGGAGAGTACCCAGGCATCGTTGACCTGGAGGTTGTGGGCGATCTGGTCGCTCGTCCCGGGAGTGCCCCCTCCCACAGGGTCGATGCCGTTGGGCGCAGTCGGCAGCGCGTGCGGCGTGTCCGTGAAAGTCTTGTTTCGGGAGTAGCGCACAAAGGCGTTATTGTTGTCGCTGAACCGATGGTCCAGACGGATGTCCATTGTGTTATCGGTCTGTTTCCGCGCCGGCGCCTGGGCGTAGTTATTGGTCAGGCTTGAATTTTGCGGGTCGGGATAGAGGGCCAGGATGTTCTTGCTCACCGGGTTCACCAGGGCTGCTGGTATCGTGGCATTCGGGAAGGGAGTCCGCACGTAACCGCCCGGTCGGTTGGGGTCGGGAATAGTGCTGTTGACGTCCCAAATCGGATTGACACCGGTAAAGTCGTACCGCGCCTTCTCCGCGATCGTCGGGACCGTGCTTTGAAGCACCGTGCCCAGATTCGCCATGTAAGTCTCCCAGTCGAAGAAGAAGAACGACCTGTTCTTCCTGACCGGACCTCCCACGCTGCCGCCGAAGTTGTTCTGTTTGTAGGGCGGCTTCCGCGCTCCCAAAGCCAGATTGGGAGGCCGCGCGTCCAGTTGCTGATTGCGGAAGAACTCGTACGCCGTGCCGTGAAACTCATTGCTGCCGCTTTTTGTAGTAAAAATTATCGCGCCCCCGATGGTACGCCCCAAGTCCGCCGAGAAAGTGTTGGTGACCACTTTCATTTCACCAATCGCGTCCATCGACGGCTTGACCACTACCGTTCCGATAAAGCGTTCATTGTTGTCCATACCGTCTATCAGAAAGTTGTTTTCGCTGGCCGTGGCTCCGTTCACCGAGACTACCGTAGGCCGCCGCCGGTCATCCACCGCGTTGCCCGTCGAAAACGCGGAGCCGCCGGAATAGTCCGACGCGCCCGGAGCAAGTTGCGCCAAAGTCACGAAGTTGCGCCCGTTCACCGGCAGATTCTGTACCCCGTGTTGGCTGATCAGGCTGCCTACCGTAGCGGATTCGGTTTGCAGAGCCGGCGAATCCGCCTGGACCGTAATGGAATCCTGCAGCGCGCCGATTTCAAGGGTCGCATCGGCCCTGAATCGATCGCCGATTGAGAGGGCCACCTCCGCAATGGACCAACTCTTGAAACCGGTCTTCTCACAGTGCACCCGGTACCGTCCTGGAGGAAGCAGAGTGAACCCGTAGTTTCCATTGAGGTCCGTCGCGGTCTTGTAATCCAGACCAGTCGCCAGATTAGTCACGGTCATGCCCGCATCCGGCACTGCCGCTCCCGACTTGTCGACCACCGTCCCGACGATACCGGCAGTGGAAAGCTGCGCGTGACTCACGGACAGCATGGATACAGCTATGAACATGCCCACGCAGAAATTCAGGAACGCAAGCCAACAGCTATTAACGTCGTGCCGGCTACCGCATAATTCAGTCTTTTTCAAAGTACCCCTCCCACCCGATGCACTTCTGAAGCAATGACTTCCAACGGGGACGAAGCTATCACCGCAGAGAGGCAAATGCAATAGATTGGCGTAGTCAAGCAGCGCGCCCGTCCACCGTGCTACGTCTGCCAACCGGAAGAAAGCAAACTGGATACTGATTGCTACGTCTCGTATCGTCGCGCTCAGCGAGTCTGAACAGGCAGCGCAAACGCGACATAAACCCCACCGGAAGCGTCCCCTCGCTTGCCCTTTCCCCCGGTTGCGTGAACAACCACAAACTGCCGGCCCCCTGCTTCATACGTCGCCGGGGTGGCGTTGCCGGCGAGCGGGAGGGTCGCCTCCCACAGCAACTTGCCGGTCTGCTTGTCGAACGCGCGAAACTTGCGGTCGAAATTCGTCGCCGCAATGAACACGATCCCCCCTGCGGTCACCACAGGGCCTCCGTAGTTCTCCGTGCCGGTATCCTTCAGGCCTTTAGCCGCCAATTCGGGATACTCGCCAAGCGGGATCTTCCAGGCATATTCGCCGGTGTTCAGGTTGATCGCGTTCAGCGTGCCCCATGGGGGAGCCACCGCGGGATACCCATCGGGATCGAGGAACTTGTGGTAGCCCGTGAAGCGAAATTGCGGAGCTTTCGCCGCCGCCTCATTGGTGCTCAGCTCCTTATTCTCCCCACTCATCATGAACTGCACAATGGCGTTCACATCCGTCTGCCGCAGGCTCGGAAAGCCTGGCATCCGGCCGGCGCCGCTGCGGATTACCGTGGTCAGTTGTTGGCGGTTTCGTTTTGATCCGATGTCGGTGAGAGCGGGAATCTGCGGCGGCGCACCGGAGAGATCGTCCCCGTGAC
>JBDTPR010000609.1:0-4438 GCA_039932635.1 Candidatus Solibacter sp. | reverse complement strand
AGTGAACTGATAAGAATCCCCGCTGCCCCAGTTGGCCGAACTGAAAGAATCGGTTGTTCCATTGCCAACCGGCGTCGTCCAATCTGTAAGAGCGCTGGCATGCAACCCGCTTGCGGTTCCGATTCCAGTGGAAGCACTCACATTCGGCGATGCAGCACTATTGTTCAAATCTGCAGGATTAGTGGCCCCGTCAAACGTAAACTGCAGAATGGTGCTGGCCTGCGCGGTCCCGACCGTCAGCATAAACGCTGCCAGCGAATAACGTAAAAAAAACATCTTGATCTCCTGAATTTACGAGTCGCGTGACAGGGCGACTTGCCAGTCAGTATAGCAGAGCCACATCTGTGGATCTTCACCGGTCGAGCGTGTCGCGGCAAAGTAGAGAGTTCCGCGTTCAGATCACGCCCCAGAGCACCCCTGCCATTCCCTTCATCTCAGTGGCCTGTTCGTGCATCGAGGCGGGTGCCGTCAAGGCCGCGCCGTGTTGCGCGCCGAACGGCAGCCTTGAGGGGTGGCAGCTATGCCAAACGATATTTACCGAAGGGGCTGGCAGTGTATCTTAAATAACATAACAGGATCCTGTATGCGTCTGACTCCGGAACTCTCTACCTTGCCGCGACTATGCAAAAATCTTGCCAGCATGGCAAGGAGTGATCGAACTAACGGAGCAGAGATCTTCCAACTTATCATAGGCGGGATAAGTCGGCTCCACGTTCGATGTAAGCTGCGGCTCCCTTGTGGCGCTCCTCGGCGATCTGCTCGAAGAATTGTGCGCTCGGCCAATAGGGGCGTATGCTGAGTGCTCAGAGAAATGAAATCCAAGAAGCTCACAATTGCTGGTATTCAGATCTATTTCGATGACGATGGGGTCGCACAATGCGCTGGCAGCGGCGACAAGCCGCGATCAACAGTCGAACAGGAACTGACGCAGTATCGAGATTTCATCGATCAGTGGCTTGGGCATTTCCGACGAGCCCCGGCCCCGAAAAATCACCCCGCAGAAACAGGCACTCAGAACGAAACTAAGGGACGCTTTGAAGTCCTTAACGAAACTCGTTGATCGCAAGGCGGCAGAAGCGATGTTGCGAGCGAGCGTCAAGACGAGTCCGCATGCCCGAGGCCTGTCAACCTACAAATCGATGAGTGCATAGAGGATGCAGTTTCCAACCCCCCCCTAGCCGCCGGTGCGGACCTAACTCACCTGTGTTCTGAGTCCATCAATCCTTCAGACTTGTCGATTCTGAGTATTGTGAGTATTGTGAGAGCCCACGTCGCGGCTGAGCGATGTGTCGGGTTTTGGATGGCAATATGTCTGGTTTGTTGTCGGGTTTTTAGAGCTACCCGACATATGATTGCTCCACGCTTTCAATAACTTGGACCCGATTTGTCGGGTTTGTCGGGTTTTATTAGGAGGAGAGAGCCTAGAGGATTTTGGCGCCGGGAAAGCAATTGCCCAGTGCTCTGGGAGCGGAGTCCCATTTTGGACTCCAGTTGGACTCCAGAACGCCGCTTCCAGGCGGACTACCGTCCGTAAGTCATAGAGGAATTTGGTCGGGCTGCCGAGATTTGAACTCGGGACCTCTTGCACCCCAAGCAAGCGCGATACCAGGCTTCGCTACAGCCCGAACCTATTGGAGGACACTCAGAGCACACCACCGCACGTAATCTTGGGGTACGCGGCACTCGCTTCCTGAGTCTCTCTCACTTTATCACGGATTCAAAACCGAAATCGCACCGTCGCCTGCATCGATCGCGGACCGCCCGTCTGCAAAATCGGCGACAGCCCGCTCCCCGGACTCCCCGTCCCCAACATCAAATTCAACATCGACGTGGACTGTCCGAATATCGCGCTATTCAAGAACCTCACCGGATCCCCGAAATTCGCCTGATTCAAAGCGTTGAACGCCTCCAATCGCACCTGGATCACCTTGCTGTCCCGCACCCGGAATTCGCGCCGCACCGCCAGATCCACCTGCCCCATCGAGAACCCCGGGATCGAGTTCCGCCCCAACGACCCCTGCTTCCCACTCGGCGCCGCCTGAAACGCCGCACGATTCAGCCGCTTCCCTCCCGGAGCCGCCGCATCGTCGATCCATACCGGCTGATCCAACAACTGATCCGGCCGGAATGCGTTTGCCATCATGATCCCTTGGTACTGCTCATTGAGCAGCACCGAAATCGGGAAGCCGCTGCGCGCGCGCACTAGTGAATCGATCGCCCAGCCGCCCAGCCACCGCGCCGGCCCCACATTCCGCGTCGGCAATTCATACGTCACCGCCGCCGTCAACGAGTGCCTCAAATCGAAATCGCTCGACGCGTAATCCCGCGCAGCGCCAGACCCCGCCCCCGCCCATAACAACGACGCATCGCTCGAACCATTGTCCAGCGAGTGCGACCACGAGTACGACACCAGCGCCTGCAATCCGCGCATCACGCGGCGCCGGTATTGCGCCTGCAATCCGTGGTACTCCGATGCCCCGTTGTTGGTCGTCAGCGCGAACAGCGCCGTTTCCGTATTGCCCGGCCCGCCGAGCTCCCGCCGAATCAGCCGCCGCCCCTGCGATCCCACGTAGCCCACCGAAAGCGTGTCATGCTCGCCCAGCGACTGGTCCAGCGTGAAGCTCCATTGCGTCAGCCGCGGCAGTTGTAAATTCGGCGAAAAGCCGTAGCTCAGCAGCGACGATACGAAGCCGTGGATTCCGTTGGTGAAATACGTAATATTAAACGGACCGCTATTAATCAAATCGGTCGCAATGCTCAGGCTGGAATCGTAAAACAGCCCCCCGCCGGCCCGGAATACCGTGCGTCCGCTTTTACGAACCTGCCACGCCGCACCCACTCGCGGCGCGAAATTGTGGTACGACACCGGCCACAACGGCCTGCTATTGCGGTCGAAAAACGTCCCGGTCACCGGATCCAGGAAGTACGTCGATGCGGCCGCCCACGGCGAGGGGTTCAACTCCCAGCGCAGCCCCGGCGTAATCACCAGGCGCCGCGATACCTGCCAGGTGTCCTGCCCCCACAACGAAAGTTCCGTCACCTCGGCATCGGCCTGCACGGCCGGGGAACTGCCCAGCCACAGATTCTTCTTATCGCTCAGCGCATTGATGTCGTCGGCGATGGCGCTGAGCACGCCGGTGGCATCGCGGCGGATCGGCGCCATGCGCCGGTAATCCACGCCGAAACGCACCGTGTGTGCGCCCGCCTTCCACGCGTTCCCTTCCACAATCTGGAACTGGCGCTGGCGGCGCGTGCCCTCCCGCCCCGTCACCACCTGCCCCACCCCGCCGATCGAGAAGCGCACCAGGGCATCGCAGGTGCCCGCCGCCGGAAACAGGTACGACGTCATCGGCTCCAGATCGCACCCCGAGGAACTCCCCTTCGCCGTCGGCGCCCAGCTGGATTCCGCTTCCGCCTGCGACTCGTTGCCGCGCATATCCAGCGTCCAACGCGCCGACGGTCGAAAGTTGAGCCCCAGCGTCAGGCTTCGGAAGCGCAGGTCCAAGCGGTTGATTTGCGTGCTTCCGTATTCGTTGAAGGAAGGCGAATCGTTGTACCGTCCGAAGAGCATCGCGCGCGAACCGATCGCATGGTCGATCCTTGCCAGGCCGCTGTCGAGTTGCGACGGCCGCACATTGCGTCCGTACCAGGCGCCCAGGCCCACGCCCAAAGCTGGACCGTTGGCACGCGGATAAAGGTTCAGCGCCGGCTGCACCCAAACCGGCGCGGCGGCACGCATCTCGTCCGAAGGCACCGGCAGGCGCGAAACGTAGGAGCCGCGCAGCAGCATGTGCTGGTAAGAGAGGAAGAAGAACGTGTGGTCTCGCCGAATCGGGCCGCCCAAAGACGGCGCGATATCGTGCAGCCGCAGCGGCCCTCGCGGCGCGCCTGAACTGTTGGCGAACCAGTCGTTGGCCGCAAACATCTCGTGGCGGAACCGGTAGACCGCGGACCCGTGCAAATCGTTCGACCCGGAGCGGCTAGTCAACGCCACGTTGGCCCCCGGCAGCCGCCCGATATCGCTCATCGAGTTGGATGTCTGCACGCGCAGTTCGTCCACCGCCTCCACCGGCAACAGCGAGTCCAGGCTGCCGAATGCGCTCATCGCGGGCAACACGCCGCCGGTAGCCTGCGCTGGCAATCCGCCTGCCGTGACCCCGGTATTGGCGCTGGCGCCATCTACCGTGAAATAGTTGGCGTTGGGGCGCTGCCCGTTGGCCGTGAACTGCCCCGCCTCGCCGCGCGTCGCCGGAGTCACGTTGGTGCCCGGCGACAACTCCACCAACCCCAACACTCCGCGGCCATTCAGCGGCAGCCGCTGTATATCCTCGCGGCCCACCCTCACCCCGATGGCCGCATCTTCCTGCCCTGTAAGCGGCGCCGTGCCTTCCACCGTAATCGTCTCCTGGATCGCGCCCACGCTCAGGTTGAAATCCAC
>JBDTPR010000608.1:0-4452 GCA_039932635.1 Candidatus Solibacter sp. | reverse complement strand
GGTGCGCCTTGAACTCCACTTCCTTGAACTCCTGCTCGATGCCGAAGGCGCTGCGCGTGGCGTGGATGTGCGTCTTGATGTAGTCGCGTTGCAGCGAGATCTCGTTGGGCCGTACATAGAGAGCGCTTACCAATCGCGGCGCGGCGAAGTCCAATACCAGCGAGACCGCCAGCACCGCGGCCACCAGGGTCCAGCGGCGCAGCCACACGAATACCGCCGCCGCCAGGCAGGCGAAGATCACCAGCCACTGTAGCGGCAGCCCGATATTCTGATCGACATAGTCGATGCCTACCAGGAAGGTGCCATGCTCGTTGTAGACCATCTCATAGCGGCCCAGGTAGAACTTCAGCGCCATCGCCAGCAGCAGAATCACCGCGGCCCCGCGCAGGAAGAGCGATTCCATGCCTCCCTCCAGCCGGAAGATCGTCGGGTCGATCTCCCCGCTCTTCTGCATGTCGGGGAACCGGTAGCGCAATTGCCACCCGCGGGCCGCCACCCAATACACCAGGATGCACAGGATCACCACCGCCAGTAGATAGCCGCGCAACAGTGAGTAGAACGGCAGGTCGAAGAGATAAAAGGAGAGCGGGTGATTGAATACCGCATCGTGCCACGCCGTGGCCGCCGCCGGGAGTCCGCGCGACCCCGCGAAGCGTACCACCGTCCAGTTTTCGATCGAGCCCGCCGCGATGAACCACCCGAGCGCCAGCAAAGCCAGTGACGAGACGCGCGCATATAAAGGATGCTCGCCCAGCCTCGTGCCGGCGAACTTGAGCGCACGGGCATGCGCGATCCACAGCGCGCCGAATGCCAGCAAGGTGGCCGCCGCCACCGGGGCGATGCCGTAGTACAGCATGCTCCACCAGGTATTCAGTTGGCCCAGCTCTTTCCACCACTCGATCTCTATGGCGTACGCCGCGAAAGAGCGCGTGCCGAATAGCAGCACCACCAGGAGGATCAGGAACGTGACGCGGGTCGCGCGCGAGCGTTGCGCCGGAGGAAGTTCACGTGGCATGCCTAGAGCGTAGCACCGGGCATGCCCCGCAACCGGGCTATCGAATACAAGGGCACGCTCGGTGGAAGCTCTTAACCACCCCGCCGCCAGCCCAGTTCACCCCCAGTTAACGCAACTAATGCGAGTTCCTGTCGTCCATGCGGGCAGAAGCCGGAGGTCGGCATATGAACTTGTTGGCACTGGGATTATTGATGTCTCTCAGCGCGGTCGGGCAACCCTCCGCCGAGGAGAAGGCTCACAGCTTAAACGTTCAGGGAAACCGCTTAGCCGAAGTCGGTAAGTACGCCGAGGCGCAGGCTGCATACCGTGAGTCCCTGGATATCTGGCGGTCGATGGGGCCGGGCTACACCGGGCACATCGCCGGCACGCTACTAAATTACGGGATGGCGCTCAGCGGCGATGGGCAGCGTCCGGCCGCCGCCAAGATCCTGGAAGAGGCACTCGCGCTGCACCGCAGTTCGCTCGGTCCGAATCATCACCGTACTGTCTCCAATATGAACCTTCTGGCCAGTAACTATCTGATGCTGGGGGCGATCGGGAAGGCCGAAACGCTGCTGACCTCCGCTCTCCGGATCGAGCGCGAATTCTTTCCCCAGGACATACAGACCGCGCGCTCGCTAGAGGGCCTGTCGAACCTCCTGATCAAGGAGAATCGCCCGGCCGAAGCTCTGCCCCTCGCCGAGGAGGCGCTGACCCTCGCCATCAAGTCCACCGGAGAGGATAGCGTGGATACCGCCTTGGCCTACACCAGCGTGGCCGAGGCGCACCGCTACCTCGGCGCCTCCGATCGCGCACTGCCTTTATACCGCAAGGCGCGCATGCTGTACGAAAAGACGCTCGGGACCGAGCATCCCCGCGTGGCCACCATCCTCAGCCAGGAAGGTCTCATCTTGATGAACGACGGCAAACTCAATATGGCGGAGAAGGCTATGTTGCAGTGCCTCAACGCACTACGCAAGTCCTGCCCGGCGTGCGGCGTGGAGATCGCACTGGCGGAACACAATCTCGGCCTGTTGCGCCTCAAGCAAAAGCGCTACGCGGAGGCCAACGAAGCGCTGACCGCCGCCGTGGAATTGCGCGAGAAGTTCGCCGTCCAGCCTGGGCCCGAACTCGCCGACGCACTGCAAAGCCTGGCCTTCGCCCGCGAAAAGCTGAAGCTTTTCGATGACGCCGCGCGTCTTAATAGCCGTGCGCAGGTGATTCGCAACTACCGCTAAACGCCTGAGTTGCCGGGAGTTTCCCCGGTTTGCCGCCACCGCGAAGATTCTGCTACACTTAGGTCTTTAATCTTTTGCTCGGGGATAATACTTGAAGTTCCGCGTTTTCCTGTGTAGCGCCATCCTTGCCTTCAGCGTTGTGGCAGAACCATCCGCCACCACAGATTCCATCGTCGAAAGCTATATTACCGCCTCGCAATTACAGTCTTTGCACGCCCGTGCCGCGTCCATGGACGTCGATATTGACGCCTCGCTGCCCAAACTCAAGAAGCACGGCAAACTGCATGCCTTGCGCCGCATCTCGCCGCTCGGGCTGATCCGCTACGAGCGCGCTCAGTTCGAAGGCGATGGAGTGGTCAATAAGGAGATCATCGCGCGCTACCTCAGCGCCGAGGTCGAGATGCAGCGCCAGCAATCGCCCGCCACTGCCGTGACCCCGGACAACTACAAGTTCAAATACAAGACCACGAACCGGAGCGCCGGCCAGAACATTCACGTCTTCGAAGTCACCCCTAAGCAGAAGCGCGAAGGCTTGTTCAAGGGCGAAGTCTGGATTGACGCCGCCACGTTTCTTAAGGTGCAGGAATCGGGCTCTCTGGTGAAGAACCCGTCGATCTTTCTCAAGAAGGTGGCCTTCATCAGAAAGTACGAGATCCGCGACGGCATCTCGGTGCCGCGCATGGTGCAGAGCGTTGCCGACGTGCGCTTTGTGGGCAAAGCCGAGTTGACCATCGATTTCACCAACTTTGCCATCGACGAAGCCAAAGCAGGGTCGGCTACCGATGTCGACGGACAATAAATCGACCGCTGTAATACGCGCTGTTAGTCGCGCCGTTCTACAGGAGATTGCATGAGAACGATGTTTTTGAATCCGCCGTCTTTTGAAGGTTTCGATGGCGGCGCCAGTTCGCGCTGGCCGGCATCCCGCGAAATCGAGTCCTATTGGTATCCGGTGTGGCTCTGCTATCCGGCGGGTATGCTGCCAGACAGCAAAGTGGTGGATGCTCCCCCGCACAAGATCTCGATCGAACAGACGGTCGAGATGGGCAAGGATTTCGAACTGCTCGTGCTGTACACCTCAACTCCCGGTTTTCACGTGGACGTGAAAATGGCGGAGATGATGAAGGACGTCAACCCGAAATTGAAGGTGGCGTTCGTGGGGCCTCCGGTCACTACCGAGCCCGACAAAACCCTCAACGGCACCAAGGCGATCGATTTCGTGGTGCGCCGCGAATTCGACCATCAGATTGTGGATTACGCCAACGGCAAGCCGTTGGAGGAACTGCCGGGCGTGAGCTTCCGCCGCAATGGGCAGGTGGTCAACAATCCCGAGGGTCCGGCGATCGAAAACCTGGACGCGCTGCCGTGGGTCACCAAAGTCTATAAGCGCGATCTCGACATCACGCGCTACAACGTTCCGTTCCTGCTGAATCCGTTCGTCTCGCTGTACACGTCGCGCGGCTGCCCGGCGCTCTGCACCTTCTGCCTCTGGCCGCAGACGCACTCCGGCCACCGCTGGCGGCTGCGCTCCAGCGACGACGTGGCCAACGAAGTCCGCTACGCGCTCGAGCAGTTCCCGCAGATGAAGGAAATCTTCTTCGACGACGATACCTTCAACTACCGCAAGGAACGCACCATCGAGCTCTGCAAGAAGCTCAAGCCCCTGAACTTTACCTGGAGCTGCACCTCTCGCGTGACCACCGATTACGACACGCTGAAGGCGATGAAAGATGCCGGCTGCCGGCTGCTCATCGTGGGCTACGAATCGGGCGATCCGCAGATTCTCAAGAACATCAAGAAGGGCGCCACAGTGGATATGGCGTTGCGCTTCACCGAGAACTGCAAGAAGCTCGGCCTCAAAATCCACGGCGACTTCATCATCGGGCTGCCGGGCGAGACGCGAGAGAGCATCCGCAAGACCATCGACTTCGCCAAGCGCCTGGACAACGACACCATTCAGGTGTCGATTGCGCACCCCTATCCGGGCACCGAATTCTACGACTACGTCAAGAAGAACAACCTGATCACCATCGATTCGATGACCGACGATACCGGGCATCAGCTGCCCAATGTTGTGTATCCGGGACTCGATCGCGGCGAACTGGTGGATTTCGTGGAGCGCTTCTACGGCGAGTACTTCTTCCGCCCGCGCGTGATCTGGCGGATCGTCAAGGGCGCCATCTTCAATAATGACGAGCGCAAGCGGTTGAGCAAGGAAGC
>JBDTPR010000607.1:0-4467 GCA_039932635.1 Candidatus Solibacter sp. | reverse complement strand
CGGGCGATCGTGCGGCAAGCCTGACCCAACAACTGCTCGCCTTCAGCCGCAAGCAGCTGCTTAAAACGGCGGTCGTTAACATCAACCAGTCCGTGGCCGAAGTGAATACGATGCTCCGGCGCCTGATCGGAGAGCAGATCAAACTGGTAACACGGCTCTCCGCCGATCTCGGCAACATCAAGGCGGATGCCGGACAGCTTCAGCAGATCATCGTCAATCTTGTGGTCAACGGCAGGGACGCGATGCCCGATGGCGGCACGCTGATCATCGAGACCAAGAACGTCGCCTTCGACGATAGCGACCTCAACGGCCATCCGGAAAGGCGTCTCGGGCGGCACGTAATGCTGGCAATTATGGACGACGGTTTAGGCATGGCGCCGCACGTCGAAGAGCGGATTTTCGAACCCTTCTTCACCACGAAGCCGAAAGGCCTGGGGACCGGTCTCGGTCTCGCCATGGTCCACGGCATCGTCATGCAGAGCGGCGGCTGGATTCGCGTGGCATCCGAACCCGGACAGGGCACCGCCTTCAGAATCTATTTTCCCCGCACCGATGACCCTATCGTGCTCCTGAAACAGAGCATCAGGGCCCACGTGCAGGGTACGGAAACTGTCCTGGTCGTCGAGGATCAGGAGGAGGTTCGCAACCTGGCTGCCGTGGTCCTGCGTGCGTGCGGGTACACGGTGCATGTGTGCGCCCATGGGGAAGAAGCGCTGGGGTTCGTCGCGGCCTTTCGAGGCGCCATCCACCTGCTGATCAGCGATGTAATCATGCCGGGCATCGATGGCATGGCTCTGGCCAAGATCCTGGCTGAACAACGGCCTGGATTGCGCAGCATCCTGATGAGCGGTTACACCGATAAAGCGGTCACGCAGGACGCCATGGCGGATGGCAAGATCGCCTATCTACAGAAGCCGTTCACCCCCGGCCAGCTTGCGGAGAAAGCGCGCGAAGTATTGAGCACGCAGCCGGACAGTCCCGAGTGGTCCACCAAGCGGAAGTGATCTACAGGACCGGAGACGTTTCGAATCTGGTTTAAGATCGATAAATGCCCGGCTCCGTCACCCTACAAACTGTTCAGCCCCACACGTTGGCCGTGGTGCGGCGTGAGGTTGCGCCGGGGACGGTTGCCGCGGCGTGGCGGCCGGCACTGGACAAGGTTTGGGAATTCCTTCGCAGCCAGCCGGGTCTGCGAACCGATGGCCACAACGTCTTTCTCTACCACCACACGGGACGTCCGGGCGCACCGCTGGTCTGCGACTTTGGTGTGGAGGTCACGCGCACATTTGAAACAGCGGGCGAGGTGTACGCCATCGAAACTCCAGGGGGCGAAGCCGCGGTCGCCGTCCACCGCGGTGCGTACCATCGCATGCGCGAGGCGCACGACGCGATCAAAACGTGGATGGCGGCGAACCGTAGGGAGTCCGCCGGGACCTCGTGGGAGGTATACGGAGATCCGACTCCGGACCCGGCCGAAACTGAAACGACGGTGGTGTACCTTTTGAAGTAGCGCGACCAAATCCAAACGAGGCGCATCGAATCCGCATGGAATTTCGACAGTTAGGAAAGAGCGGGCTAAAGGTTCCGGCCCTTTGCCTGGGGACAGGGACATTCGCCGGGGGCAATGAGTTCTTCCGGGCATGGGGCGAGACCGATGTGAAAGAAGCGACTCGCCTGGTGGAAGTGTGCCTGGATGCCGGAGTGAATTTTTTCGATACGGCGGACGTGTACTCGCAAGGCCTTGCCGAGGAGGTCCTCGGGGAAGCCATTCGGCCGTTTCCGCGCGACAAGATCCTGATCTCCAGCAAGGGGACTTTTCCATTTGGCGATGGGCCGAACAATTTGGGGTCATCGAGACAGCATCTGACGCGGCAGATCGAGGGCAGCCTGAAGCGCCTGAAGACGGATTACATCGACGTCTATCACATGCATGGCTTCGACGCTCTGACGCCGCCGGAGGAAACGCTCGCCACCCTCGACGAGGCGGTGCGGCAAGGCAAGGTGCGCTATATCGCGGCATCGAACTACTCCGGCTGGCACCTGCAAAGGGCGATATCGGTGAGCGCCAAATATGGCTGGGCGAGGTATGTGGGCCATCAGGTTTATTATTCGCTGGTGGGCCGCGACTACGAGTGGGAGTTGATGCCGCAGGCGCTGTCGGAAGGCATTGGCGCGTTGGTGTGGAGTCCGCTCGGTTGGGGCCGCCTCACGGGGAAGATTCGCCGCGGTCAGCCTCTGCCGGAAGGCAGCCGCCTACACAAGACAGCCGCGCAAGGCCCGCCTGTGCCGGATGAGTATCTTTACAAGGTGGTGGACGCGCTCGACGCGCTCGCCGTGGAAACCGGGCACAGCGTGCCGCAACTGGCGCTGAATTGGGTGCTGCGAAAGCCGACCATCGCCAGCGTGATCATCGGGGCGCGCAATGAACAGCAGTTGCGCGACAACCTGGCTGCCGCGAGCTTCGTGCTTACCGCCGAACAGGTAGCGCGGCTGGATGAAGCCAGTGAGCAACCGGTAGCCTATCCCTACTGGCATCAGCGGCAGTTCCAGAATCTTAATCCGCTGCCACCCTCATACCGCGCTTAACTCACGGGCTGTGCTTGACTCCACAAGCTCGTCGGCGTAAGCTAAGAATTCTTGGTATGGGACGCAAACCGAAGAAGAACGATTCGCTGCCCGGTTCGCTGGACATGTTGATTTTGAGGACGCTCTCGCGGCGCGACCTGCATGGTTACGGCATCGTCCAGTTCATTCAGCAATCGACCGACAATGAACTGCTGGTCGAGGAGGGTTCGCTGTATCCCGCGCTGCAGCGGTTGGAACTCAACGGCTGGATATCCGGTGTTTGGGGCGTGACACCGAATAACCGCCGGGCGAGGATTTATAAGATCACGGCGGCGGGCCGCAAACAGCTGGCCGTGGAAACCCGGCAATACGCCAGACTCACGCTGGCGATTGCGCGCTTGATGGAAGCGGAGTGACGGACATGTTTCGACGGCTCAGGTATTGGCTGGAAAGCGCCAGGCGCAGCGAAGCCCTGCGTGAGGAAATGGCACTCCACCTTGCGGAGACAGCCGCGGAACTGGAAGCAGACGGCATGACGGCGGAGTGTGCCCAGGCTGAAGCGCGCCGCCGCTTCGGCAACGTCGGACAGAAGCAGGAAGAGTCACGGGAGATTTGGATGACACAGTTTCTATCGGAGCTTGGCCAGGATATCCGTTATGGCTGCCGCACCATGACCGCCAACAAGGCGTTCAGCGCGCTAGCGGTCTTGTCGTTGGCGCTCGGCATCGGAGCGAATACCGCGATCTACAGCTTCATGGAGTCGATTCTGTTGCGCTCGCTGCCGGTGCCCGACGCCGAGTCGCTGGTGGTCCTGAATTGGCATAGCCGGCCGCCACAGGGCGGCCACGTCATACACGGATTGCAAGGCATGTTCTGGCCTGGCGACAAAGGCGACATGGTCACGGGAATATTCCCGTACGGCGCGTTCGAGACGCTACGCAAGGAGAATCCTGTCCTGTCCACGCTCTTCGTTTACTTCAACGGACACAACCGCAACCTGGCGGTTCGCGGGCAGGCCACGAGCGCTGCTTCGGAGTTTGTTAGCGGCGAGTATTTTCGCGGCCTGGCCGTGGCGCCGGCCGCGGGACGCCTGATCGGCGCCGACGACGATCGTGAAGGCGCGGCGCCGGTGGCGGTTATCAGCTTTGCGGCCAGCCGGCAGCGTTTTGGAGGGCCGTCGGAGGCGATTGACCAACCCATTCTTGTCGATAACGTACCTTTTACCGTGATCGGCGTGACCCAGCCGGAATTCTTCGGAGTGGACCCCGCGGCGGCCCCCGACGTCTACCTTCCGCTGCACACGACTGTGCTCGTGGACGGCGCCTCAGCGGCTCGCATGTTCGGCGATGGAAACTTCTACTGGGTCGAAATGATGGGCCGGCTGCGCCCCGGCGTCAGCATGGGTCAGGCCCAGGCGGCGCTGGCTCCTCGTTTCCATCGATGGGTTGCCGCCACTGCGACCACCGACGGCGAGCGCGCCAAACTGCCCGCGCTGATTCTGAATCCCGGCGCGGAAGGTCTGGGCAGCCTGCGCCGCCAGTATTCGAAGCCGCTGTACGTACTCCTGGCGATGGTGGGATTGATCCTGGCGGTCGCGTGCGCGAACATCGCCAATCTGCTGCTGGCAAGGGCCGCCGCGCGACGCCGCGAAATGGCTGTCCGGCTCAGCCTGGGAGCGGGACGGTTCCGAGTCGTGCGGCAGTTGCTTACCGAGAGTGTGATGCTCGCGTCCCTCGGCGGAGCGTTCGGGGTCTTGTTTGCGATCTGGGGCATGCGGTCGCTTACATTTCTGCTCTCCAGCGGGCAGGAGAACTTTACCCTGCACGCGGAACTGAACTGGAAGGTGCTGGGCGTGACGGCGGCGCTCTCAGTGGTTTGCGGCCTGTTATTTGGCCTCGCTCC
>JBDTPR010000606.1:0-4478 GCA_039932635.1 Candidatus Solibacter sp. | reverse complement strand
CTCACAGATACCCAGTGCGGGCCTGGCGCCCACAGTGGGGACAGGGAAAAGCAAGAAGATCAAGCCCATCAGGACCGTCCACGACGCGCTCACTCTCGCCGGCCAGGTGCTCTACCGCGCCATGTCAGGTACGCCCGACGCTCCAAGCACCAGTTGCACCAAGGGCTATCGACAACTCGCGGCGGAGACCCACCTGGATAAAGACACCGTGCGGGACCTAATCGTGGAATTTAAGCTCAAAGGGATCCTCCACGAAACCGCCACCTACGACCCCGATACACGCTTATCGAAGACCTACGCGGTGATGTCGCCTCAGGCCGTACTCCAGATGTGGCGGGCGGCTGGAGTTTCCTTCGTGACAGCCGGCAGGCAGCGACCGTTATTTTGTTCAGCGAACGGCAACCTCATCAACTTCACACCCCCAGTGGGCCAGATACCCACACTGTGACTGATACCCACTGTGGGTATGAAACCTAGAGCCTAACGCGCTGCCACAACGCGAAAACGTAGGGGATTGCTCTTGCCCTTAGCGCCGACCACCGTGACTTCGCGCTCCGACGCCGGCAACCCGGCGCTTATCTTGGCGGAGACCGTGATACGCGTCGCACTGGGAACCTCGACATTGCCAAACTGAATGCCATTCCCGGTGATCTCAACACGGTCTTCGGGCTGGAAATCCTCCCCGAAAAGCTCAAGTTTCACTGTGCTTCCGGCGCGCCCGGTGGCAGGCGCGATCCACACCAATCCAGGCTTCCTGCTGGCAACCGGCGGCAGGGGAGGCTTGATGCCTGCGCGGGGAAGCCAGCCCGGATTCACACCGTCTCCCGCATACGCGCCACGAAATACCACGGCGCCTTTGCTGAGGACTTTGGATAAACCGTTGAAATCACGGGCGTAATCCGAGCCACTGTGGAACATGCTCAAATCCACGGCGGCTCCCTGGCACTTTCCTGCTAGCGGGTAAAAATCCATCTTTTCCCGGTCAAACGTGGGAGCAGCCACGTATTTCTCCGCATTTGCCGGCCAATCCACTACATTGTCGGACTGCCGCATGATCTGGCCCGACACCGGTGCCGACCCGAAGATTACGTTGCCGACCACCGCGTCATCGATCGTCGCCCTGGTACCAAAATAGATCCCTTTGGAGGACGTATAGATCGTGTTGTTGTAGAAATAGCCGATCTTCAAGGGGCCGCCCTGATGGGCTCTCATGACGACCGCGGGGTAATTGTATGGCCCGTCCACGAACACATTGTCGTGCACGTTAACCCTGCCCGACGCCTGGAACAGCGCCTCACGGTGATTGTGGATGAAGTAGTTCCCGTACACCTCATACATGCTCAAAGCATTGGGCCCCGAGGAGGGAAACGCACCCAGAATCACGTTAGGCCGGTCGCCATCGGGGCTGGGCCGATCGTTCTTGATGAAGACGTTGTTCCGAATAATGGTGTCGCCCGGTCCCGTGGGCATCCCCGGCACGTCCGGCAGGTTGTTCTGGTGCTTGATTTCGAGATTGTAGCCGATGCTGTCCTCGACTAAATTGTTCTCGATCAAGCCGCGCACAAACGGCTGGTTGCCATCCGAATCCCCAAGATAGATGCCGGTACCAGCGCCTAGAATCTGGTTGTAGCGGATGATCCAGCCCCAGGTTGGCGTTTTGGTCGAAATCCCATCGGTTTGCTGGCCGCCGCCTTGTCCCACCAGGACATTGCCTTGCACCCGGATGTGGTGCGTCACATTGCCCTCGTGACCTTTCGTGCTGATCCCAAAAGCACCTGGAATGCCCCGGCTATCAATCCTCAAATTCTCAATCGATACGTAGCTGCTATTGTCGATGGACACCGTGTCCGAGTCCTGTTTACCCAGAATGACGGCTGGGGCGCCCGTTGCCGGCCCGGCGATCGTAATCCACGCATCAGGCTCGCCGTTGAGGCCGACAATCGCTAGCCGGTCGTATGAACCAGGCGCCAGATTCAGCGTGTCGCCTGCCTTCAGCGTGCGCAGCATCGCACGATAGTTGGCCGGGTTGCCGTCCAACACCCTCTCGACCGTCCGGGATTCCTGCGACAACAAGAGAAATGCGCCAAGGCACAAGATTATGGCGAGGCGGTTCATAGCCGGTCACCTTTCGGAGTGAGTATACACCTGTGGGAACGAATCCAGATCGGGCCAAACCCTTCATCCTGAATCAGGTGCAGCTCGCGATTGCGGGCCATCTCGAGCAGTCCCAGGAACAGACAGGCGCGGCGTGACGTGGTGGGCTGGTCACGCATCAGGCTCGCGCCATCCACTTTGCCGTAGTCTGTGGCAGGCACATGCGCCCGTAGGTATTCGATCATTTCCGCCACCGTCACGTCATCCCGCTCCACCTCGAGTTGGCGCCATTGGCTTCGTTCCGCACGATGTGTCTCGACCCACCGTGCCAACTCCCGCGCCTGTTGGATCATGTCCCAAACGCTTACGAGAGGCGGGTCCAGAGCTTCGCTGCTCTCGGCCGCACCCGGTACAGGGCGGGAAAACCGGTCCTGCTCGAGGGAGTGGCGGCGCCCGAGTTCCAAACCCACCTGCCTGCTATGCGCCTGGAGCTGCTGAATGATCTGGTCGCGTATCGGGTCCCGATCGACTGTCCCGCCCGGTTCCGAAGGCAGCAACGCTTGCGACTTCCAGTGAATCAGCGTTGCGGCCATGTGAAGCCAGTCGATGTCGAGATTCAGGTTTCGCCCGGCCGCCGTTGCCATGTATTCGAGAAATCTCGAGACCATAGGCGCCAGCGCGATACTCTCGATCTCGACGTTCTGGCGGCGAACCTCTTCCAGCAGCAGATCGAGCGGTCCGTCAAACTCCTGGGTCCGCACCGGGGGCAGGGAAGTGAGCCTACCGCGCGGATGCATCGGAAGGCTCCGTGGCGGCAAAGAACTCTTCCCGATTGGCGCCGGACACCGCTAAAAACGAAGCCAATTGCCGCATCAGATCCGCACCGTCGGCGTAGCGGATCTCGAAGCGGCCCAGCCCCTCTGGCACGGCCCTCTGCAGCGTGACCGTCTCCGGCAAATCCTGAAAGCGCCGGGGCCTCGGCTCTGCCACGGAATTCACCCGAAACTGGCGCGCCGCGTTCTCCTCCCTGGCCACCGCCAGGTGCCGCGCAACCCCCTGGCGCTGACGCAGGAAGGCAGCATACGTGCTACCAGCCTGGATGGCCTCCAGTTGAACCCGGAGAGCGGCTTGGGGCAGGGAAAGGGCATTGTCCCGCTCCTCGGCCCCGAACTTATGCAGCAGCCGTATGCTGTCGCGCTCGCTGCAGCCGAAGATGGCTTTGATTTCCTTCCGTCCGAGCCACTCGCCCTCAGCTCGTCGAAGTACTTCCTGGATGGCGTCCAGGCGTTCAAACCACTCGGGATGACGGGCCATCGAGCCTCCGGAGTCAGTCTACATGATATGGCAAAGTTCTGTCACCAAAGGGGCTGCGACCGCCACACAGTTCCCTCTTCCCATGACTGATAAAGGACGTTATCATTCATCAATAGCCATGGAGATCGCCCGACCGGACTTCGCGCCCTCTACCACCCGTCTTCCGGCCCTCTTTGCCCCGGACGCCCTCACCGCACGGCGCGTGATCGAGTTCTTCACCGCCAATATCAATAACCCCAATACCCGCAAGGCGTACGCCCGGGCGGCCGCGGAATTCGCCGACTGGTGCGGACGCAATGGCATTGGCCATCTGCGCGATGTCCAGCCGATTCATGTCGCCGCCCACATACAGGAACTACAGCGGCGCATTGCCATTCCCTCCGTGAAGGTACGGTTGGCGGGAATACGAATGTTGTTCGATTGGCTGGTCCTGGGCCAGGTGATGCCCACGAATCCGGCAAGTGTTGTCCGCGGACCCAAACACCAGGTCCGGAAGGGGACGACGCCGGTCCTGACGGCTGACGAAACCCGGGACCTTCTCGACGCGATCGATACCGGCAGTCCGATCGGCCTACGGGACCGGGCTTTGATTGCCCTGATGACGTACACTTTCGCCCGGGTTGGGGCAGCCGCCGGGAAGATGCGGGTGGAGGACGTCTATGTACAGGGCCGCCGCACCTGGGTTCGTTTGCATGAAAAGGGCGGCAAGCGCCACGAGATGCCCTGCCACCACAAACTGGAAGCCTATCTGCAGGATTATATAGAGGCTCGCCGTACCCCGAGGGAAGGCGCCGCCGCTTTCACGGCCAAAGCCTGGCTCTTTCCCAGCGTTAGGCGCCGGACCGGTCACTTCACCGAACGGCCGATGAGCCAGGCCGACGTCTACCGCATGGTTCGCCGGCGCGCCGCCGCTGCCGGCATCAAAACCCAGATCGGCTGTCATACCTTCCGCGCCACGGGCATCACGGAATACCTGCGCAATGGGGGCAAGCTTGAAATCGCGCAGCAGATGGCCAACCACGAGAGCGCCCGCACGACCGGGCTTTACGATCGCCGCAACGACCGGGTGT
>JBDTPR010000605.1:0-4482 GCA_039932635.1 Candidatus Solibacter sp. | reverse complement strand
GTTTTTGAAATTCTCAAGACCGAGAGTCGGCCGGAGTCAAAGCCCCAGCCGGCCCATCGGTGTGCTGTTGATCAGCGAATCACGCAACTCTGCACTCATCCAGCCGGTATCTGTCGGGCCAGGATCGACTGCGTTGACTGTAATCCCACGCCGCGCGACCGCCGCGCTCAAACTCAATGTGAATGCGTCAACCCCGCCCTTTGTGGCAGCGTATGCCAGTTCGTTGGGTAGTGGCCCCAGCCCTTGCCCTGACGTGAGATTGATGATGCGGCCAGATCCCCCGGCGGGAAAAGAACGAACAAATTCCGCACTCAGGAGCATCATGGCACGCAAGTTGACCGCATAGTGGCGGTCCAAGTCTTCGGCGCACATATCCTCGACGGTGGTCTCCGTTGAATAGGCCGCGTTGTTTACGAGAATATCGATCTGCCCAAACCGCTCCCGAGCCAACTGGAACAATTCACGAGGGCCGTCCGGTTCACTGAGATTGATTTCGAAGCTATGCGCCCGGACGCCGGCGGCACGCAATTCGAGGACAATTTCTTCAGGCTCCGCGTCTTTGACACCCCACGGCATGGTGCGATCATAGGGGCGATAGTAGGCCATGCCGACGTCCACGCCACTACGCGCGAACGCGAGTGCGACGGCGGCACCTATACCCTGCTGGCGAGTGCAGCCCGTAATCAGCGCGACTCGTGACGCCGTTCCTGTATCCACGTCTTCAGTTTGGCATGGGTTTTGCTTTTGGCGACCTTGAACCTCCCTTCCGAAGAGGACCACCACGGGTGCCATGCTGTCGAGTTCTGCGTGAGGAGACCGTGAGGCTACACTGAAATGGTGAGGCGGCCGATCGCTCTCTGGGCGCTGTTTTTGATTCGCCCTCCTGCAACGGGACAATTTCCCAGAAGGACCCTGCGGGCAAAGCGGATCGAATAGGGCGGTTCCAGCGGATTGAGCACCGGGTGTCCGGCCTTTGACTAGGCGGGGCGGCTCCGCCCGTCCTTCTTGTACTTCTCCAAGAGCGCGGTCAGACGCGCCACCACCGCTGGCCGTTCCAGCCATAAGTTCTTTTCTTCGTGCGGATCAGAGGCTAAATTATAAAGCTGACCTTGAGGACCTCCAGGGACCGGCTGTTCGGTTCTCGGGTCGCTGAAGCCTCCCGACCCCAGTCCCAATTCCAATTTCCAGTCGCCCTGCCGGATTCCGAAGACTCCGAGGTTGGAATGGTGCACGATCGCCTCCCGAATTGGCTTGGTTTTCTTCCCGAGGAGGGCCGGCAGGAGGCTGTAGGAGTCTTCCCCCGCGGTGGCAGGAATCTTGTAATCCACCACCTCCGCGAGCGTTCCCATCAGGTCCACCAGGCAGCCCAATTCGGAACTCGTCTTGCCCGCGGCGATGTGACGCGGCCAGCGCGCCAGGAACGGAATGCGATGGCCGCCGTCCCAGATGTCGGCCTTCTCGCCGCGCCACGCCGCGTTGGCGCGATGGGCGAACGCTTCCTTGTCCGCGACCTTCCAATCGGCGCCATTATCGCTGGTCACAATTACCAGGGTATTCTCCGCCAACCCGGTCTGATCGAGCACGCGCATCACCTGTCCGATGGTGTCGTCCACCTGCGCCACGAAATCGCCATAGGCGCCGGCTTTGGATTTACCGCGGAAGTCGGGCAGCGGCAGCCAGGGCGTATGCGGCGCCGTCAGCGCGAAGTAGAGGAAGAAGGGTTTGCCGGGCTCCTTGGCGCGCTCGCGCAGAGTCTCCACCGCGCGCCGCGTCAGCGTCGGCAGCACCTCGGGAAAGTCGAAACCGGGAGCCCTGGCGCCGGCGCGCCAATACACTCCGCGAGGCTCCTTCGACCCTGGCGTACTCGCCGTCGGCTGCTCCACGGTTTGCGAGTTGTGGAAATAGACGTAGGGCTCCATATCGAGCGAGGCGGGAATTCCGAAATAGTCGTCGAAGCCGTGGTCGGCGGGACCGGGGGTGAGCGGTTGGGCGAAGTCGGTCTTGGCGCGATCGCCCAGCCCGAGGTGCCATTTGCCGATGCCCGCGGTGTAGTAGCCGCGCGAGCGCAGCATGGCGGGAACGGTAAGGCGGCCGGGCTCGATCAGGTCCGGATCGAAGCCATTCTGCACGCCGTTCTTCAAGCGGGTGCGCCAGGCGTAACGCCCGGTGAGAATGCCGTAGCGGCTCGGCGTGCAGACCGCCGAGGGCGAGTGCATGTCGGTAAAACGGATCCCCTGGGAGGCCAACCGGTCGGCATGGGGAGTGGGCACGCCGGATTGCGGGTTATAACAGCGCAGATCGCCCCACCCCAGATCGTCGGCCAGAATGTAGACGATATTGGGCAGCGGCGTGGCGCCGCGGGCAACATGCAATCCGGCAACGCCGCAAGCCGCGATGCGGCAGAAAGACCTTCGATCAAGCGCAGGCATGAGTGCATTGTGTGCGAGATCACGCGGCGGTGCAAGCTGGACGATTTCCGATTTGTTGGCTTACTTGCACGCTCTGATATAGTAGCTTTCGCAATTAAGGAGGAAGCATGCCAGCAACACCAGTTCCTTCGGCCGCATTTCCGGGCCGCGTAATCAAAGTGGGCTCCGATGACAAAGCCAGCATACTCGCGATTCAGGCGCGCCTGAATGTGGTGGGCTGTGGACCTGTGCAGGAAGACGGCGTGTTCAGCGCCCAGACCTTTGAAGCGGTGCAGCTATTTCAGGCGAGGTCGCTGGATTTCGAAAACCGGCCGCTGAACGTGGACGGCAGTGTCGGTCCGATGACGTGGGCGTCGCTATTCAAGTCGGCCGCACTTCCGTCCGTGGTCATTCCAGTGGCCCCTCTGCTACAGCGCGTACTGCAGACTGCGGGCGGCGAGGTAGGGGTGATGGAACAGCCGCCGGGGTCGAATCGGGGGCCGCAGGTTGACCAGTACCTCGTTACTGTAGGACTGAATCCGGCAGGCGGCAGCTTTGCATGGTGCGCGGCGTTTGTCTACTGGTGCTTTAAGAAGGCTGCGGTAGAACTTGGGGTACCGAATCCGGCGGTAAAGACCGCGGGTGCGCTGGACGTTTGGAATTTGGCAGGGTCCAGAGGTTTCCGGCGGATTACGCCCGGGGAGGCGGTGGACCGGCCAGACGCCGTACGGCCAGGGATGGTCTTCGTACTCTCAACGGGAGGAGGCCACGGCCACGTCGGATTTATCGAGAGCGTGCAGGGCGTGGTGCTCACGACGATCGAAGGCAACACGAACGACGGCGGATCGAGAGAAGGCGTCGGCGTGTTCCGGCGAAATGGCCGGCGGATCAACGGCATCAATCAAGGATTCGTCGATTACGGCTCGACGGCATAGGACGCAAATGTTGCCGGGCGGTTTACGGGGGCTGTCCCTCGGTTCCGCCCCGTGCCACAATCGGAGCATGAGACTTCTCAGTCTGATATTCCTGACCTGCGTTGCCGCGTTCTCACAGGTATCCGATGGCATTGCGACTTCGGTCACCCGCACCGTCGTGTTGACGGCGGATCAGGCCGATTTTTCGCTGATTGCCGCGGTCCCGCTCGCCACCACGCAACAGCAGGTGGTACAGGTTTTGCAGGAGGCCGGATTCCCCAACCTCACTTCCACCGGAACCTTTCTGACTCAGAATTACGACTACTCGCGTAACCCGCCTAACACCGAAACGCTGATCGTTTATCAATTTGCTCTGACTGTGCCGGCTGGAGAACTCGCTACCACTGTGAAGGCCGCGGAGGCTCTGCGCACCAAGATACCGGCCCCGCTGGTTTCGTTCCAATATGCCGCCGGCCTGAATGCCAGTTCCGCCACGGTGGATGCCATGCGTCAGACCCTATTGCCGCAACTCTTCGCCGAGGCGCAGAAGAAGGCGCAGGGCCTGGCTACGGCTGCCGGCTTGAAATTGGGCGCCATCAAGGGTGTCACCGAGTCGTCGTATTCCAACGGTGGAAGCTATGTGAGCTACATCGGCGGAGGCGTGGGCCTGTCCGCGGTATCGGGCACTAACGTGGGTTCCTCGGGCACGAATTACACTTTCTACGCCAGCATCTCCTTTGGCCTCGCGCAATAAGGGCGGACATGAAGACCCTGCTACTCTCCCTGATTTTCGCCGGCCTGTGCCACGCGCAGGCGCTCGATGGAATTCACGCCCCCGCCGTGCGCAACATCAATATTCCCGCGGACGAGGCGTCATTCAATATCACGATCACGGCGACCCTGGAATCGACCGCGAAGCAGGTGAAGGAGGCGCTACAGAATGCCGGCGCGCCGAATCCCACCGTGGTCGCCACGAGCATTGGCGCGGTGAGCCGGTTTCCGATCTCGATCAGCGGTCCGCAATTGGTTTACTCAGCGACTTTTACGCTGCCTGCCGCGTCGGCGGCGGAAGTCGCCAAGGGATTGTTGGATTTGAGCAATCATTTGCGCGAACCCCTCAATTCCCTGCAATTCAATGTCACCTTCGCGCCCAGCGAGGC
>JBDTPR010000604.1:0-4504 GCA_039932635.1 Candidatus Solibacter sp. | reverse complement strand
TCGAGCCGTTCAGGTTCCGCAACATCCACGGGACGTAGAACGCCGTCAGGATCAGTCCAAGGGGCAAGTAGGCAAAAAAAGAACCGTCTGCCATATCGGCAACGGACGTGAATGTGGACTCCGTGATAAGCCCTCCTGCCTCGGGGTGCTTGCTTCCAAGATGAACCGCAACGGCTCCGCCGAGCGAGTGCCCGTAGATCACAATCTCGCGCGCAGGGATGTGCCGATCTGCCACAAGGTACGCCCATGCGCGTTCCGCATCCGCATAGAGCAGATTCTCCCGCGGAGGTCCGCCCGTGCTATGGCCGTATCCGCGATAGTCGATGATGAACACATTCAGCCCGGTGTTCCGAAGGCGCAATACGTGATCGAGATTGGCCGCCACGTTAGCGGCATTGCCGTGCAGATACAGCAGCGTTCGCGCCTTTGGGGCGTCGGACGGAACCCACCATCCCGCAAGTCGAGCGCCCTGGAGCGGAAGCGTGATGTTGTCAAACGGCACGCCCGAGTCGCCGGGTGTGGAATCCACGCTGTTACTTGGGTGGTATATGATCTTCGTCTGCGCGTACCAAATTGCCCCCGTTAGGAGGAGGTAGCAAGTGGCGATTCCGCCAAACAGTGCCCGCACCAGGCGAAATGCAAGAGACCTTTCTGAACGCGGCATCCTCAATAGGTTTTTTAGTATAGCCGTATCCTCGTCGCCCGAACATCCCAGCAAAATTCCTAGGCCCTTCAATCACTTACAGCCGTACGCCCAAAAGACCCAAGAGTCGCCGTGATAAATCCTAGTCATGGCGACCCCAGCTCAACTCACCGCGAACCGCGCCAATGCGCAGCGTTCCACCGGACCCCGCTCCGTCGAGGGCAAGTCCGCTTCCCGCTTCAACGCCCTGAAACACGGCGCCGATGCCTCCTCGATTACTCTCCCCGGCGAAGATCCGGAAGCCTACCAGGCCTTGGCCGATGCCTATGACCAAACCTATCCGCTCCACACCGTCATGCACCGCTTCCTCGTGGACTGCCTGATCCGCGCCGACTGGCATAAGCGCCGCCTCCAGCCCCTCGAAGCCCACCTCATTCGTAAACTGCTCGACGAAACTCCCGGCGCAACCCTCATCGACGTCATGCTCTCCGATTCGCCCGCCGCCAAACTCCTCGCGCGCATCCAGCGCCAGCTTGCCGCCCACGAGCGCGCCTGGTTCCGAGCCCACCGCGAACTCGTCCGCCTCGCCGCCAGCCTCGCCGCCGACCACCAGGATGGCATCGACCGCTATCTCGGTTTCGCCGCCCCCCAGCACCGCCCCGCCACTCCGAACCTCAAAGAGCCCGCAGAATCCGAATCGCCGGAACGAACCCAATCGCCGGCGCCCGAAGCCGTCGAAACCTGGCCTCCGGTGGACGAAAAGACCGGCAAGCCGCGGTACTTCGTCGGCTAGCCGGCAGATAAACGGAGTAAACCACCCACCCAGCCTCGCAATTCATCAAAATCCAGCGAGAGCTGTGCCAACCCGCCGTCCAACCCTACAAATCCTACAGCGGGGTGATGGGGCGATTGTCGCTGCCCATGCGGAAGGTGTGGGTGGCGGCGATTCCAGGGGGCAGGGTGATGAGGCGGGGGCGAATCAGCACGAGGACTTGGCCCTCGTCGGAGTTCTTGGTATGAAGGCTGGTGAGCGGACCGAGGTAGGGGATGCGGGTAACGCCGGCTATTCCCGCGATGGTGCGGGCCTGGTCGCGATCGATCAAGCCGGCGACGGACGCCCATTCGCCGAAACGCAGGTTGGCGCGGTTTTTGACCACGCGGCTGGAGATAACGGGAATGCCGTTGACGGAAGAGCCGGCAAGAACTTTGAACTCTGAATCTATGTCGAGGCTCACCGACTCGAGGCCGTGGACGGTCGGGGTGATCTTCAGGGTGAGGCCGAGATCCTCGAAGGTGAACGAGGGTGGAGGGGAGTAGGACGTGCCGCCCTGGCTGAAACTTGCAGGCCCGAAGTAGCCGGCAGTCAAGATAGGGTACCGGTCGCCGATGTGGAAAGTGGCGGGTTGGTTGTCCACGGAGCGCAGTTCAGACTCCAGCAGCAGTTTGCCGGATGACTTCGACATGGTGGCGACCAGCGCCTGGCTCACGATCGTGATGCCGAAGAGTTGGGACTTAGTGATGGCGTGGGCCAGATCGGCCAAGGTGTAGCTGTTCTTGATCGGCGCGATCGAGAAGACCTTGGCCAAGTCTACGCCGTAAGTGATGGCATCGTTCCGGCTGACCTCCATGAATTTGACTTCGACGCTGACCTGGGCGCGGGGCGCCGAGAGGTCCTCAAACATGAGGCGGGCGGGGAAGACCTTGGAGACGCGGTCGCGCATAATCACGCTGTTGTTCTGCGTGTCGAAGGCGACTTTTTCGATGGCGAAGGCCTGTTGAACGGCGGTGACGATGGAATTGAAATCCTGGGGATTGGTGGCCTCGGGGAGGTGCAGTTCGACGGCGGCGGTAGGCTCGCGGTCGATGCGCTTCTGCGGCGTGTCCTTGACGACGAGGAAGACGCGCTTGCTGAGGGGCACGAGGAAGGTCCCGGTGGCGGCTTCAAGGCCGTGAAGGGCGTCGCGGTAATCGGCGTCGGCGAGAAGGAACTGGATGGGCTGGGTGGCCTGATAATCGTCGTCGAAGAGGCAATCGAGGCCGAAGGACTTGGCGACCTGCTCGTAGAGGGCTTTGGAATCGGCACGCAGGTCGAAGGACTGAAGGCCGGGCTTGGCCTGGAGTTCCACAGGGGGGAGGAGTCGGCGGGCTTCCTTGATATCTTCGGACGCGGCGATGGGGAGGGGAGGGGCCTCGGGAGTGTCGGGAAGGGTGTCGGGCTCGTCAAGGGCGGAGGTGGGCGGCGCGACTTTGGCTTCCAGGGCGGCGCGGGTGCGTACGGCGACGCTGCGCTGCCAATAGTTTTTGTTTTGAGGGGACATGGCCGCTGCCTGCGAATACAGCAGATACGCCTCGGCCATGTGGCCCTGGCGCTCGGCGCGGCGTCCGCGGATGTAGAGATCGTTGGCCGAGGGCCCTTGCGCAGCCATGGCGGTGGCCAGAACGAGCCAAACGATAGCTACACGAATCCTCACACTGGTTTGACGCGGCACTGGACTGATTCGTGCATCTCTATTTAGTTGTGCGACTCTGATCCTATGAGAAGCGGAATGGCGAGGTTGCGCCAGATTGTCGTGAACGATCCGAAGGAAGTGTTGGTTCCGTTGGGGATCTTCGCGGTGACGTTCCTGGTGGCGTGGGTGGTACGGGCGATTTTCCTGCGCATGCTGAAGGCTTGGACGGCGCGCACGGGGAGCACGGCGGGGACCATCCTGTTCGAGGCGCTGCGCGGGCCGACCTGGATCTGGGCGCTGATTTTGGCGGCGCACCTGGCGTTCCAGGGGTCGGACGTGCCGGCGCGCTATACAGGGCCGATTGCGAGCACGCTCCTGGTGTTGTGGATCGTGTCGCTGACCTTGATGTCCATGCGGATTGCGGGCAATTTGGTGCGCTATCACGGGACGAAATTCCCAGGGGCGCTGCCGGTCACCACGCTGACGCAGAATCTGGCGCAGATTTCGGTGTTGATTCTGGGCGGGTTGATCCTGTTGTCACACTTCGACGTAAAGATCACGCCTATTCTGACGGCGTTAGGCGTGGGCGGCTTGGCTGTGGCCCTGGCGCTGCAAGATACGTTGTCGAATCTGTTCGGCGGGTTTTATGTGGCGGTGGCGGGGCAGGTGCGGCTGGGGGACTACATCAAGCTGAATACCGGGGAAGAAGGTTATGTGACGGATATCGGCTGGCGCAGTACCACGATCCGGGCGCAGAGCAATAATATGATCATCGTTCCCAACTCGAAGTTGGCGCAGGCGATCGTGACGAACTTCAATTTGCCGGAGAAGCGGATGTCGGCGGGTTTCCCTGTGACGGTGGGGTACGATTGCGACCCGGATCAGGTGGAAAGGGTGCTGCTAGAGGTGCTGCGGCAGGGCGCGGGCGAGATTCCGGGTATGTTGGCGGAGCCGGAGCCGTCGGTGGCGTTCGAACCGGGGTTTGCGGATGCGGGAATGGGTTTCACGGTAAATTTCCAGGTTGGTGAGTTCGCGAATGTTGGTCCGGTGCGTAACGAGTTGAGGCGAAGGGTGTTACGCCGCTTCCGGGAGGATGGGATCGGGATTCCGTATCCGACGCGTACGGTGTATTTGCGGGGCGCGGACGGGAAACTTGGCATGGAAGTGCAGGAGAACAAAGAATCCTGATCGGTCCCATCGAAGTTTTTTTGTCAGAAACTTGCCACCCCGTAATTCGTTTGTTACTCTAGGGAAGTCAGCCAATTGCAACCGACCGAAACTCTGGTCGAAAGCAAAAAAGCGAAATTTTCCGGTTCGCTCCAGTCGGATGTAATCGACGCGTGAGCAACGAACCGAACAAGTTTCGAGGCCTGCCAATGATTGCCATATTACGATGTGGTAGTGATTGAGC
>JBDTPR010000603.1:0-4517 GCA_039932635.1 Candidatus Solibacter sp. | reverse complement strand
AGCGCGCCATCGACATCCAGGAGCGGTTCCAGCGCTTTTTCCAATTGCTCGGGAGGAGTCTGGTTCAGGACCTTGCACACCTTGATCAGATCGGCCCACGCCTTGGGATCGTCCTTCGTCTTGATCTCGTAGGAACGCTTGTATGCCGCCGCGTCTTCGCCTTTGTAAGCTAAGCCGCCGGAGCCCCCCGGACTGCCGAGGACCTTCCAGCGCGCGCCCTTGGTGGACCCGAAATTCTCCTGTGTGAAATCGCTATTGAACTGCTCCACGTTGACATACGCGCCCCAGCTCTCACCATTGATCACCAGCCGGACGTAATTGGCCTTGGGCGCCGGGAAATACTGTCGCGCCACATACTGGTACAGGATGGTGCGCAAGTAAGTCGGATCGCTGTTGGAGTTCAGCAGATTGAGCGTGCGATAGCCGTTCAGCCGCTGATCCTTATTCACGAAGTTCATCGACAGATTGATCGAGTGCTTCTTGCCCTTGGCCACCGCCATGTAAGATGTCATGCCCCGGAAATGCACACCGACATTCGGATAGACCTTGCCATCCACGGTGAGCTTTGCCGGAACCTCGACGTCGCTCTTGTAGAAGTCCATCAGTTCCTGTTCCCAGTCCGCGTCGTCGAACTCCAGGAAGAGCGTGCGGAGGACGTTGGCGTCGTAGAGCGGCTCGTCCTTGTACTTCTTGACCGCGTCGGGCGTGAGTTTCGGCCCGGGCGGGACATTCTCCGCAGCCCGTTGGCCGCCGAACGGTCCGCGGCGCACGCCGCCATTGGGTTCGCTGGCGACCGACGCGCGCGCCGCCTTGCGCTCCTCGGCGTTCAAAATGCCGTCGCCATCCTTGTCGAACTTATCAAGCAGCTTGCGCGATTCCATCATCGGGCCGCCAAACCCGCCGCGGCCGCCACGCCCGCCAAAACCGCCTCCGAAATCGGGCGGCTGCGCCAGTGCAACCGCCACGCCTGCCGCCAGGCACGTAAACGCAAGTTTCAATCTCATTTGTGAACTCCTAATCCAACTCAAACCCATAGCGATGGAAGCGCACATCCTGCACTCCCTCGACCCGATTAAGGGCCTTTACCAATTCCTCGGGGGTCGCCCCGCTGCGCAAACGCGCCTCGTACACCACGCTCAGAGCCGCGCCCAATTTCGCCGTGCTCACCGACATCAGGCGCCGCCCCAGAAGGTGCTGGCTCAGCGCGCCGCCCAAAACCTCATCGAAGTCACTGCCCACGCCAACCCGCACTCTCAACAGAAACGGCGGTTCGCTACGCGATTTGCTGAAATACGAAATCGCCAATGCCGCCAGGCCTACCACGGCCAGTCCGAGACCCGCCAGCCACAGGTTGCGCGCCCCCACAGCCATCCCCACCACCACAGCGAAAACCACGAACGCAGTATCCTTGGTGTCGCGCACCACGGTGCGGAAGCGGACGATGGAGAGCGCGCCCACCAGGCTGAAGGCGCGCGCCACATTGTCGCCGATGACCTGCGTCACCATTGCCACCAGGACGCACAGCAGCACGAGTGTGGTCGGAAAACTCATTCCGCGATCGCCGCCGGTGTCGGTGCGGTGGAAGATCCAGGCGATCAGGCCGCCCATCGCCAGCGCGACGAGCAGACGAATCAGGACGAACTCCGGAGTGACATTTAGCGTGTTGGCGAAGGGCGCGGAAAACAGTTCAGGCATGTGCGGTCTCGGCTTGCAGCAGTCTTGTCTCCAGCGGCGCCGTTGGGGGTGCGTAGCCCAGCCCCGTTACCGCCAGGCGGTATTTCGAAATCGGTTGCGCCTGCAAACGGAACTCCTCGATCGCCTGTTTGAACGTCGACGGCATCGCCAAGCGGAATTTCATCTCCAGGATCATGTGGTTGCGCATCAGCAGACTTCCGCCCACAACCGCATGGAACTCGGGCCCACTCGACTTCCACGCCCGCAGATCGTCATCCAGCGTCAAGCGAATCAAGCCTGAGTCATTCTCCGAAACCAGTGCGGTGCGCTTGTAAGAGACTTGGCATGACGGGTTCATTCGGCGTACCAGCATGCGCCGCTGAAACCAGGCGCCGGACCACTTAAGGTCGCATTCGTCCTGCCGCAGGCGCTCCAACTCGGAGAGATTCACCAGCGTCCGCCGCTTGGTCACCAGGCGTTCGCTGCGCAGTTTGCGCTCCAGGAACACCATGGGGGACGCGTCGTAGCGCCGCACGCGATATTTGGAGCGGCCGAATGACCCGCGCTTGTGAAATACGTCGAGTTCTTTGGTGTCGTAATACAGGCTGGTGATGCGGTACTCGTCGCCAGCGCCGCTGGCGGTATTTGGGTCGGGCCGCATGCAACCCCGCGCCCAGTCCCGCAGTTCCAAGGCCTGCTCCGTCGGCACCAGGAACTTGATCTCGTAAGCGAATGCCCGGTTTTCGCGGCTCTCTTGGTTCGCCATCTCATTCATCTTCGCTGAATGGACGGGCTTCCCAAAGGGTTTTGTTACATTGTTATGAATTCTTTACCTGGCTTAACAATTCCGGCCGGTATCTACCGCATTCGAAGCGTGATAGGAGCTACGCACCAGCGGGCCGGACTCCACGTGGTCGAAGCCCATTTCGCGGCCGGCCACGCCAAATTCGGCGAACTCTTCGGGGGTCACATAGCGGACGATCGGCAGGTGTTTCGGCGAGGGCCGCAGATACTGCCCGAGCGTCAGAATGCCGACATCGTGCGCGCGCAAATCGCGCATCACCTGCAATACTTCGTCCGCGGTCTCGCCCAGCCCCAGCATCACGCCGGATTTCGTGGGCGTCGCGGGACGCACTTTGCGCGCATGCTGCAGCACGGCCAGCGAGCGCTCATAGCGAGCTCCCAGGCGCACCTGCCGATATAGGCGCGGGACCGTCTCGGTATTGTGATTCAGGACGTCGGGCCCGGCCTCCATCACCGTTTCCACCGCTTCCAGATTGCCCTGGAAATCGGGGATCAACACTTCCACGCCGCACCCCGGCACCTGCTGGCGGATCTCGCGGATCACCATCGCGAAGAGTTCCGCGCCGCCATCGGGACGGTCGTCGCGATTCACGCTGGTGATCACCGCGAACCTCAGGCCCATTGCGGCGACTGCCTCCGCGATGCGCGCAGGCTCGCCGTAATCCACCGGCAGTGGCGCGCCTTTCTGCACCGCGCAGAAGCCGCAGCGCCGCGTGCACACGTTGCCCAGCATCATGAAAGTGGCGGTGCGGTGATTCCAACACTCGCCAACGTTCGGACACGCCGCGCTCTCGCACACCGTGTGCAGGCGCAGGCGCTCGATCAGTTCCTTCAGGTCGCGATAGTTGTCGCCTGCCGGCGCGGGCGCACGCAGCCACTTGGGGCGTTCGAGCTTGGGAGAAATGGAAACCAGCACTGCTTCTATTGTACCGGCAAGGCGGGCACGTTCACCTTCGCCGCGGCTTTCAGCAGCGCGTCCCAATTGCCCGTGGCGATCGGCAGCCCGTCGCGCCGGCGCTGCGCTTCCATGCGCCATTCGGGGTCGCCAGCCACCAGCACTTCGTCGTACCCTGGCGCCACGGGCGTGGATTTCATGATCCGCACCAGTTCTTCCACGCGCGCCGTGAATTGTTCGACCGGCATAAATCGCGACACGTCGATCGCCATGTACATCTGACTCACGCGCACCGGCTTGCCGCGGTAGCGTATGCCGCCCACTTCGTTGCACATCGCGCCGCCAGAAAGCACGGAACAAAGAATTTCCACCATCATCGCCAGGCCGCTGCCCTTGTATCCGCCGAGTGGATGCAGCATCCCGTGATATGCCGCTTTGGTATTGGTGGTGGGTACGCCTTCGGCATCGAAGGCCCAGCCCGCCGGAATTTCGGGTTGGCCGTTGATGAAGGCCTTGAAGACCTTGCCGGCTGCCACCGTGGTGGTCGCCATATCGAGCAGCCACGGACCCGGCACCGACATACAGATGGGATTAGTTCCCAACTGGCCCTTCATCCCCTGCCATGGCGGCACGATCGGCGAGGCGTTGCACATCACGATGCCGATCAGGTCGGCGGCGCGCATCTTCTGCGCCCACCACGCCGCCGCGCCGAAGTGATTCGATTCCTTCGCCAGCACTAGCGCGAGTCCGCTTTCCCTGGCCTTGCGGATGGCGTGCCCGCAGCAGGTATCGGCGACCCATTGGCCGATTCCATTCTGCCCGTCGAAGTGCAAAGTGCTGCCGCTTTCGGAGACCACGCACCCGTCCGCCAGCGCATCCATCTCGCCCGCCAGGAGTTGATCGATGTAGAAGGGCAGGAGTTGGATTCCGTGGGAATCCACACCGCGCAGATTGGCCGACACCAGGCACGCGGCCGTCACCTCGGCCTTATGGCGCGGCACGCCCGAGCCTTCTAATATCGCTTCACAAAATGTCGTCAGTTCGTTTACGGGGACCGTAGGCATGAACTTCTAGGGTACCCGGTCTGTCCACCTCATGCGAATCAAGCACCGCCGTGGGGCAGGCCGCCACAATTGCGACCTTC
>JBDTPR010000602.1:0-4522 GCA_039932635.1 Candidatus Solibacter sp. | reverse complement strand
TCCGCCAAACTGCGAATCTCGTCGATGCCGGAGCGATCCGATGCCAGCCAGCGCAACACATAATCGAGGGCCGCTGAAACGTCCCGGATCGGCGCGGTCAGCTTTTGCCGCTCACCGGCGCGGTTCTGGACGGTGAAGATGGCTTCCCCACCGATTCGTTCAACCTGCCCGCGGCACAAAAGCGCGTCGTTATCCTGCCTGATTCGTTCCAGGTCGGTGGCAATCACCTGGAATTTCAGACTGGAGCTTCCTGCGTTGATTACGAAGACGTTCATATGTTCTCTTGATTCTGCCACCACAAGACCGTCGGGATCGAGGCGGGCTTTTCATGAGTTCGAACGGGACGAGCGCGCTACACGTGTGGCCGGGTAAGTTCCACTTCCACACACCGCCGGCGCGGGTGCTCTTTTCAGTTCCGGCTCCCATGGGACGGGATACTCGCGTCCGCAGGTGCCGCATCGGTAATGACCATGAGAAGGCCACATCGTTATCGTGTGCATCGTCTTGCACCAGAATTCAGCAAGTTGATCGGGAGAATCGGTTGCCATTTCATCTGCTCTTTAAACAAGGGTTCCGCTTTAGTAGGAGCAATGGAATGTCCAAAGGGTTCCCCTTGATAATCACTGAGCCGGGTTATGTTTCCGTCAAACGCCAGAACAATTGCCGGAATTCGGCGGGCGCAAGACGCGTAACTCCATGTCGAGGTAAGGACATGCATTGGTCACTGATTTGCAAATAGGTGTAGCGTGATGATGCTTACTAAAATCGGCGATCAGAAACGGCGCGGAGATGTGCTGTCGAGCCTGTTCCTTTGTCTTGATCACAGTCATTCCTTGGATTGCGTTGCTTTGTTAATTTGGCCGCGCAAGTAGGGCTTCCGTGCTCACGGCTTCCGGCCAACCCGCTGGCTGCGCCGGTCGGCTCAACGACGGGGAGATAAACCACCCGGTCCGGCGCTGACGGAGCAATCTCGCCGGTCAGCCTGGGCGACGGCTTCCAGGATTTTCCCGACGACGTAGGAAGAGTAAACCCCCGCTGCACGTAAGCGGACGCCCATCGCGGCCAAGCGGCTTAAAAGGTTGCGTCCGCTCTGGTCGATCCTGGAGACGTCGCGCAAAAAGAGACGTCGCGCAAAAAGAGCAGAATTGGCCTGAGCTTCGCGGCTGCCTGACTGACGCAGGTCTCGATCGTAGCGACGTACTCGCCCGACAGGTCATCATCAACCGTGATTGTGATGAGCCTGGACTCCGTTGCCGTCGTGATTCGAATCATTTTTGGTCACCTCGCCAGGAAGTCATGCATGCCTGTATCCACCGAAAGCTCTGCTGAGACTTCACGGCATTGGGCTATCGAGATGAAACTGATACTGGTGAGGAGCCCTGCAAGATGGCCCGCACCAGAGCTCGCTACAGATCCCGCTCGACGTAAACAAACTGCCCGCGCCGCTCGATCTGCAAGACCGCGGTCTTGCCGCCTTTCAGTTCGCGAAGCGCGTTGCGCAGGTCCTCCCTGTCGAGGATTGGTGTTCCGTTCAGAGCGGCGATCACGTCTCCGGGCGCGAGTTCGGTGCCGGAGTCTTCATTGCTAGCGGTTCTCGCAATCACGTAGACACCGGAACTTGACCGCCGCCCGCTGCGTACGGCGACCGCCGGAGTTACGGTCTTACCAAACACGTTCGACTCGGCAATGAGACTCTCATGCGGGTCAATAGAGATTTCCCTGTTGACCCGATCGTCTGTGGTGACTGCCGGCACCTGGAACTGGAGTGTCTGCGAACCGCGTAACACGGTTACATCCAGGGGCGCGGTCGGATCGTGCGGATCCATACGATGATGCCGGAGGCGAAAATGCGGCAGTCCCATCGTTTTCAGCCCTTCTTGCGTTCCTCAAATTCGCCGGATCGCGACTCCTCTGGGTATCCGGCTTCGCACTCCCGCCGGTGCCGCCGATAGGGATTCAGGGCCACGCGTGATTGGACACCAACTTGTCCGGTATTGCCCGCGAAAACGCGATGTGGACTGGAAGGTATCGAAAAATAGGGATGGCGGAGAGGGGGGATTCGAACACGACCCACGATAACCCTGTCTGCAACTTGCAGATTCCACGTTGCCAAGGTAGCCATTGATGGCATCGTTGCTATGGCTGCTTGGCCCATATTGGCCGATGGCGAGATTGAACTAAACAACAGACGCGCCAATTTGTCACAAACCGCTGTAGCCGTTTCTCGCCATATTTCTCCAGCCAGCGGCGCATCGTCCGGTCCGTTACCCCAATGATCTCGGCCGCCTCCCACCACTGGGTTCAGCGAAAGCCGATTCTTGCGCCAGAAAGTGGTGGCGGTTTGGGTTCTGCATCTTCGGACGAGCTTGCGTGCGGTTTGCTGCTGAAGGCACCCGAGACTTCCCGGCCATCGTCATTAGAATGACTTCTTGAATTTTCATTGTCCGCTCCGTTTCAGCGGTTCTGTTGCAAATGCGGCTTGAGCTGATCTGGTACGTTGTATCGTGACCTGAAGACGGCCAGCGCTCTTCCGCGGGCGGCATTTCGAAGACGCGATCATCCTCCTGTGCGTTCGGTGGTATCTGTGATATTCCCTGACCTACCGCGATCTGGAAGAGGTGATGGCGGAGCGGAACCTCGCCGCTGACCACGTCACGATCTGGCGTTGGGTTCAGCGGTATGCGCCGATTTTGAATCAGCGGATTCGGCGGGAGTCGCGCCGTCCCAATCGGTCGTGGAGAGTCGACGAGACGTACGTCAAGGTTGCCGGGAAGGGGGCGCACCTCTATCGAGCCGTCGACTCTGACGGTGAAACCATCGAGTTTATGTTGTCGCGGAAACGATACCGGATCGCGGCGAAGCTGTTCCTGCGGCTGGGATTGTCCGCCGGGGACCTCCGCCACAGGTCATCAACGTCGATGGCCATCCCGCGTACCCCAGTGCAATTGCCGAACTCAAGCAATCCGGTGAACTCCGTCGCCGCTGTGGCTGCCGAACGGCGCCATATCTGAACAACATCATCGAGCAGGACCACCGGTTCATCAAGCAGCGAATTACGGCAAGCCTCGGCTTCCGTTCGGCGGAAGGCGCATGCAGAAATGTCTGTATCACGCTCGAAACCGCTTCGGTAGTAGACCGCAGGTTTGCTGACTCGCCGTCAAACTGGATCGTCCTTTGGATTGCGGTCTTCCTTCGGTAATCAACTGGTGTGCTCACGGCTCCAGCAGCAACCGGCTCCACGCGTCTCCCAGCCATATCTCGTACTCCTCCACGGACCAACGACGTTGCTCGACCAGCAACAGATAGAATTCCGGCGAGTTCATGCTCCAAATAATGTCTGCGGCCTTCGACTCGGAAAGGCCTGCCCGAAGGCGTCCGGTTGACGCCAGATCTTTGGCCAGCAACCTCATACTGTCAGCCCGGCGTTGCGAGATAGTCTTCCATAGCGCTTCCAGTTCCGAGTCGAGCGCCGCCGCACCCTGCAGCACGCGGATCAGTGGAGCGAGCCTGGGCTGAATGCGCCCGATGGCGGCGGCATACAACCGCAGTTTCCGAGCCGCGTCCGTCTCGGCTCGAATCGCGCGCACGTAGTCACGCTCTTCGGCAGGTACCGCCCTGTCGCTCCCGGAGATTGCCATCTCGATGAGCAGTCGGAACAAGGCCGGCTTTTTGCCCACGGCCGCGTACACAGTGTCGAGGGCGGTTCCCGCAGCCTTTGCGATCGCGGGCATCGTGGCCGCGGCGTAACCTCTTTCCACGAAGATCGTGCGAGCGGAATCGATGATCAATTCACGCGTCGCCTTTGCGGCTTCACTCCGCGAAGTGGAGTCGTATTTGCGTTTTGTGCCCTTCCCCGTCTTCATCTTGACTATTGACCTTTTAATTGATCCTAAGTATATTAGGACTAAATACAGTGTAGCACTCAGAACCCAAAAAAGGAGATGTGATGTTCCTAACGATAGTTGATTTTGCCGACGTGCTGCTTGCAGCGCTGCTGGTGGGGGCCATGTTCGGAATTTGGCTGATCTTCAATCCGGCCGGGTTGGCTGCCAGTGTCTATATCACGCTGCAACAGCAAGGCATCCGGACACTGAACAAAGCAATGCCGACGCTGGGCGCGGTCACCATTCTTCTGACAACTCTCGCGGCCGTGCTTTGGCGCAATGACGGAACTCGACTCTATCTGCTGGTCGGGAGCGTCGTCTGCTTTTTGGCGGGCGGACTGATCACGCGATTTCTCAACCAGCCGATCAACGCAATCGTAATCACGTGGCACCCTGATATGCCGCCTGCGAACTGGATGCGGGTACGGGATGAATGGTGGAGTTGGCATCTCCTCCGTCTTTTCGCGGGGCTCGGCGGATTGTCCCTGCTCATTGTTGCGATGCTGGGACGCGGTTGAGGCGGTAAAGCTTCGGCCGGGAACGAACTCTGTTGGTCACTGGGTGGCGCGCTGCCGCCTACGGACTGCGAAGCGCGGTCAAGGTTCCGACCGGATGACGAGGGATGACATGTCAGCCGT
>JBDTPR010000601.1:0-4524 GCA_039932635.1 Candidatus Solibacter sp. | reverse complement strand
GCCGAGCGCGCCATGGCGATGGGCATGGTCAACGCGGGCACGGCGGTGGGCGCAGTGATCGCTCCCCCCGCGATCGCCTACATCATCGCGGCGCTCCACTGGCGCTGGGTCTTCTTCCTGGCGGGCGCCGTCGGCCTGGTGTGGTCCGTGTGGTGGTGGAAGACGTATTATGTGCCCGACGCCACCCCCGGCGAGAAGGCTGAAGGGCAGGCGATCCCGTGGCTAAACCTGCTCGGTTACCGCCAGGTGTGGGGCCTGCTCTTCGCTAAGTTTCTGAGTGACGCGGCCTGGTACTTCTATCTGTTCTGGCTGCCGAAGTACTTGTATGACGCGCGCGGTTTCGACACCAAACGCGTCGGCTATTACGCGTGGATTCCGTATCGGGCCTCGGCAGCCTGTGCGGCGGCTGGCTTTCCAGCCGTATGCTGAAGAGCGGCGCATCCCTCAACAGCGCGCGCAAAGTGGCGATGGGACTCAGCGCCGCCATGATGCCAGTGGCGTTTTTCGTCACGCGGACCCCCGTGGAACTGGCGATCGTCCTGTTCAGCATCGCGTTCTTCGGGCAGCAATCGTGGTCAACGCTGGTGATGACGCTGCCGGCCGATCTGTTCCCGCGCAACGCAGTCGGCTCGGTGGCGGGACTGGTGGGTTTCGGCGGCGCCATGGGCGGCGTGGTGTTCGGCCTGGTGGTGGGATACCTGTTGGATCATGGGTTCGGGTACCAGACCGTGTTCGCGATCGTGAGCACTTTGCACGTGCTGGCATTCGGAGTGGTCTTGGCGACCGTTCCGAAGGTTCGATTATTGGTGGAGGAGAACGTACAGTGAGATTGATACAACTGGCGGGAGCCGCGGGGCGGCGGTTAGGCGTCGCGCAGGGCGATGCGATACGGCTCTTGGACTCTCACCACTCGATACACGCCCTGGCGTGGGCGGCCATGGCCGAGGGGCAACGCATCGCGGAGTTGGTGCGCGAGGACGCGCACGGCGATGTGCTGGAATACGGCGAGATCTACGAGGGCGTTTCGCCATGGCGCATTCTGCCTGCGGTGGATCATCCCGCGGAACCGGCGCGCTGTCTGGTGAGCGGCACCGGCCTGAGCCACATACGCAGCGCCGCCAACCGGCAGGCCATGCACGCCGCCGGGGCGCAGATCACCGACAGCATGCGCATGTACGAATGGGGCTTGGAAGGCGGGCGTCCCGAACCGGGTATGCCGGGCGTGTCGCCGGAGTGGTTCTACAAGGGCAACGGGCTCACGCTGCGCGCTCACAATGAGCCGCTCGACGTGCCGGCATTCGCCGAAGACGGCGGCGAGGAACCGGAGATCGCGGGCGTATACATCATCGACGCGGCGGGCCATCCGCGGAGCATCGGCATGGCGGCGGGCAACGAATTTTCAGACCACGCCTTCGAGAAGAAGAACTACCTGTACCTGGCGTCGTCGAAGCTGCGCACCTGCGCGATCGGACCGGAACTGGTGGTGGAGGCCGATTTCGAACGCGTGCCCGGCGAAGTGGCAATCGAGCGCGACGGGCAGGTACTGTGGAGCAAGGCCATTCAGACCGGCGAGAGTGTGATGTGCCACAGTCTTGCGAATATGGAGCACCACCACTTCAAGTTCGAAGGGCACAGGCGTCCGGGCGACATCCACGTACACTTCTTCGGCGCCGACGCGTTCAGCTTCGGCGAGGGCGTGAAGTTGGAACATGGCGACTGGATGCAGGTGCAATTCGAAGGCTTCGGGCGGCCGCTGCGCAATGTGCTGCGCGTCTCACGCGATGAGGATACGCTGGTCGCCGTTCACCCCGTGTAGGGGAGAATGAAGTGTGGGGCTGCTCGAGGTGCGTCAGGCGGGGTTGTATTGTCCGGCAGGGGATTTCTACATCGACCCCACGCTGCCGGTTGAGCGCGCGCTGATCACGCACGCACATGGCGATCATGCGCGCCCGGGTTCGAAGTCTTATCTGACCGCTCGCGAGGGCGCGGGCTTGCTGCGCGCTCGCATGGGCGAAGAAGCGGTGATTCAGAGCGAGCCTTACGTCGCCGGCGTGCGCGTCGGTGATGTGCGCGTGAGCTTTCATCCTTCAGGGCACATTCTCGGCTCCGCGCAGATCCGCCTGGAGCACGGCGGCGAAGTCTGGGTAGTGTCGGGCGATTACAAGCTCGCGCCCGACCCCACGTGCGCGCCCTTCGAGCCGGTGCGCTGCCATACCTTCGTCACCGAATCGACGTTCGCCCTGCCGATCTTCCGCTGGGGCGAGACCGCGGAGACCGTCGCGCAGATTCTAGAATGGTGGGCGGAGAATCGCGAGGCGGGGCGCGCCAGCATCCTGTTCGCCTACCCCGTCGGCAAGGCGCAGCGATTGATCGCCGCACTGGATAGCACGGCCGGTCCGCTGGTGTTCTCCGAGGGCGTCGAGCGCATGAATGCCGTATATCGCGCCGCCGGCGTGGCATTGCCGCAATCGGCGGAGACGAAGGATTTCTCGCAGGCGCTGATCATCGGGCCGGCGAATCTATTGGGCTCGCCGTGGGCGCGGCGCTTCGGACCCTCGCCTTCCACCGCGTTCGCCTCTGGCTGGATGCGAATTCGCGGCGCGCGGCGCCGGCGCTCGCTGGATCGCGGTTTCGTGATCAGCGATCATGCCGACTGGCCTGCGCTGCAAGAGGCGATCGCGCATACCGGCGCCGAGACCGTGTGGGTCACGCACGGGTACGTCGGACCGCTGGTGCGATGGTTGAACGAGCGCGGGCGGCAGGCCGTCCCGGTGGAGTTGGCGCTGCCCGCGGGAGAAGAGGCCGCTGAATGAAAGCCTTCGCCGAACTTTACGCAGCGCTCGACCGCACCACCAAAACCAATGCCAAGGTGGACGCGCTCAAGCGCTACCTGGCTGCCGCCGCGCCCGAGGACGCCGCGTGGGCGGTTAACTTCCTGATCGGCCGCCGCCCCAAGCGTCTGCTGGAATCACGCAAGCTGGCGCAGTGGGCGATGGAAGAGGCCGGCGTGCCCGGCTGGCTGTTCGCCGAGTGCTATCACGCGGTGGGCGATTTCGCCGAGACGATCGCGCTGCTGCTGCCACCGGCCGAGCACTCGAGCGCGCTGCCGCTGCATCATTGGATCGAGAATCGCCTGCTGCCGCTGCGCGAGGCCGACGATGAGACGCGGCGGCGCAACCTTGCGGAGGCGTGGCGCGAATTGGACGAAGGGCAGCGCTTCGCCTGGAATAAGTTGATCACCGGCGAATTCCGCGTGGGCGTATCGCAGACGCTGGTGGTGCGCGCGGTGGCCGAGGCCAGCGGTATCGCGCCAGAGGCCATGGCGCACCGCCTGATGGGCGAGTGGCAGCCTACGGCGGAATTCTGGCGGCAACTGGTGGCGCACGATACGCGCGACACCGATATCAGCCGCCCCTACCCCTTCTGCCTCGCGTATCCGGTGGAAGGCGAGGTGAGCGAGCTGGGCAACCCTGCCGAGTGGCAGATCGAATGGAAGTGGGACGGCATACGCGCGCAATTGATCAGGCGGCAATGGCAGACGTTCCTATGGTCGCGCGGCGAGGAGCTGATCACCGAACGCTTCCCGGAATTGCAGGCGCTCGGCGCGCAGTTGCCCGAAGGCACGGTGATCGACGGCGAGGTCCTGCCGTGGAGGGATGGCGCGCCGCTGGCGTTCGCGCAGATGCAGCGGCGCATCGGGCGCAAGGTGCTGGGTCCGAAGATCCTGGCCGATGTGCCGGTGGTGCTGGTGGCCTACGATCTGCTGGAGCACAACGGCGAGGACATACGCGAGCGCCCGCTCGAATGGCGGCGCGCGAGTCTGGAGGCGATCGCGCCGGCGGGGTCGGCGCTGGTGGTCTCGCCGATCGTCCACGAGCCGACGTGGGAAGCCTTGCGCGCATTACGCGAGCAATCGCGCGAGCGCAAGGTAGAGGGCTTCATGCTGAAGCGCCTGGGCTCGCCGTATCGCGTGGGCCGGAAGCGCGGCGACTGGTGGAAGTGGAAGATCGACCCGTACTCGGTGGATTGCGTGCTGATCTATGCGCAGCCCGGCAACGGTCGCCGCGCCAGCCTGTTCACCGATTACACCTTCGGCGTATGGGACGATGGCAAGCTGGTGCCGTTCGCCAAGGCCTACTCGGGACTCACCGATGAAGAGATCCGCGAGGTGGATGTTTTCGTGCGGCGCAATACGGTGGAGAAGTTCGGCCCGGTGCACTCGGTGAAGCCGGAGCTGGTATTTGAATTGGCGTTCGAAGGCATACAGCGCTCGCCAAGGCATCGCTCCGGCATCGCGGTGCGCTTCCCGCGCATGGCTCGCTGGCGGCACGATAAGCGGCCGGAAGACGCCGACTCGCTGGATACGATTCGCGGGCTGCTGCCGGGGTGACTCCGGACTGCGGCCGGTCCACCGACTAAAGTCGGTCCTGATCCCCACCCCATTCGACAGGTAGGTCGCGTACACATAGTTCGTCTCCGCTCCGTCCGCGATCTTCACGTACGTCGGCCGCCCCGACCCGTCGT
>JBDTPR010000600.1:0-4528 GCA_039932635.1 Candidatus Solibacter sp. | reverse complement strand
TGAAATCGGCGATGACGCCGTCTTTCATGGGTTTGATGGCGACGATGTTGCCGGGCGTGCGGCCCAGCATCTCCTTCGCCTCTTTGCCAACGGCTTCCACTTCGCCGTTATTCTTGTTGATCGCGACGATGGAAGGTTCGTTGACAACGATGCCTTTACCCTTGGCAAAGACCAGCGTATTGGCCGTTCCCAGGTCAATCGCAAGGTCCGAAGAAAAGAGACTAAATAAAGAGCGTAAGTTCATTGAAATAAAGGTATTTCGCTTCGGGAAGGACGCGCCTCGAAGCCCGGAGCCGGTCCCACTGAATGGTAACACACGCAACCAACGCAACGTTTCACGACGAAAGTCAGTCTGCCACGGCCTCACCGTAAAACTGCTTCCGGGCGGCAGCGACCAACCGCGAGGTGGTGGCATCCCCGCATTTGTAGCTCTGCAAAGCCTGGCGCACCATTTCGATGCCGCCTTCGAACTCTGGCTGAATCACGGCGTTGACCCCGAGGCGGGTAAATTCGGCGACCTGGTGCTCGCGGACCGCCCGGGCTATCAATGTGATAGCGGGATTCATCTGGCGGGCGCGCTCGGCACTCAGGTGAATGGTGTTGGGGTCCGGCATTGTGAGCAGCAGCAGGCAGGCTCCCTCGACGTGGGCGGCGTGAAGGATGTCCGGGCTGGCAATGTCGCCCCAGACGCCGGCGATTCCGGCCGCCGAGAGGTCGCCGAACACGGAGTGGTCCAACTCCACCACTACCAGCGGAATACCCCCCGACTTCAGCACCGTGGCGGCCGCCTTTCCGCTGCGCCCGTAGCCGGCCAGAATGACGTGGCCCTGAATTTCGCGCGGACTCTCCACGGGCGTGGTCACGGTGGCCGTCTTGCGCCAGCCGCGCCAGGCGCGTCCCAGGGGCAGAGCCACGGCGTAGACCAGCGGAGAAAGTCCCATGGTGAGCACGGTACAAGTCAGCACCAGATCGTAGGTGGACTTGGAGAGAATGCCGGAAGTGGAGCCCATGCGGGCCAGCACGAAGGAGAATTCGCCCACCTGGGAGAGTCCGAGGCCGACAATCCACGGCGCCAGATTGACGTAGCCGAAAGCTCGCGCGAGCAGGCCGACGATCAGCGCCTTGCCCAGCAGGATCAGGGCGACGGCGCCGAGCGTTTGCCCGACGTGGTTGAGGGCGTAGCTCGGGTCGAGCAGCATTCCGACGGTGACGAAGAAGAGGAGCCCGAAGATGTCGCGCACGGGCGTCACGTCGCTGAGCGCCTGATGGCTGTATTCGGACTCGCTGAGTACGAGGCCGGCGATGAAGGCGCCGAGCGCGAAGGAGAGCCCGGCCATTTGCGTGGCGTAGCCCACGCCGGTGCCGATGGCCACCACGCACACCAGGAAGAGTTCGCGCGAGCCCCACTTGAGCACTCGATTGAGCAGCTTCGGCAGGAGCTTTGTGCCGAGCAGTACGACGGCCACCAGGAAGACCGCGGCGATGCCGAGCGCGCGCGCCAGTTTGCCCCAGAAGTTCTCGAAATCGCCAAGCTGCGGCAGGATGATCAGCATCGGCACCACGGCGAGATCCTGCACGATCAGCAGGCCGATCATGACGCGGCTGGCCAGCGTGTTGGTGACGCCGGCCGCCGATAGCATCTTAAGGACGACGACCGAACTGGAGAGCGAGATCATGGCGCCGAACCAGATGGCCTCTTTGGCCGGCATGCGGAAGAGTGCGATGCCCGCGTACGCGAAGGCGGCCATGGTGACCACGATTTGGATGGGGCCGCCGATCAGCGCGATGCGGCGCACCGGCTTCAGATCGCGGAACGACATTTCCAGGCCAAGCGAGAATAGGACGAGGGCGACGCCGATCTCGGCGAGGTTCTCGATATCGTGGACTTGGAGTACGGTGGGGCCGCCGGTGTAGGGTCCGACGAGGACGCCGGCCGCCACGTAGCCCACCATCAGGGGAAGTCGCAGGGCGCGCGCGAGCAGGCCGCCCAGCAATCCGGCGACTAAGACGAGTACGAAGTCGGATGCGATATTCACTGCTTCAATTATCGATGACGGGTGTGGCCCGCGATAGAATATTAAGATAGATTGCCCGCATGAAATTCCTGGCCAGCCTGATTGAAGGATTGCATTACACGATTGGCATCCGTACGCCGCCGCCGGAGCAACTGCGTACGATTGCGATCGTGTGGCTGGTCTCTATCGTGACGATTGTGGGCACAATTCTACTGCTGCTGAAATACGCGTTCTGAGGACGCGGGGAGATATACTGACTTTAGGAGTTGCCAATGAACGATGAGATTCAGGACCTTCTCGATGCGGGCTACAAGCCCGTGGTGGTCGGGCCGCAACCTTTTTCGTTCGAGGACCTCTTGCGGAGCGTGGACCCCGCGCCGGATGAGGAGACAGAGCGTTTTGTGGCGGCTATCTATGCGGACCGCCGCCAGTCCGCCGAACCCCGCCAGTCCGCCGAACCCCTCCAATCCGAATGAGTCAGATCGTCGTCGATACCGACGTTGCTTCTTACCTCTTCAATTGGCATTCCGTGGCACAGCAGTGGGCGGACGTGCTGCGTTGGTCTGACCTGAGTCTCTCTTTCATGACCGTTGCGGAATTGCGCATGGGAGCGATTTCGGCGGGTTGGGGCAACCGCCGCCGTCACCTTCTGGAGCAATTCATACAACGTTTCGAACTAGTCTACGCCGACAATAATTTGTGTACGGTGTGGGCGAGGCTTCGAGCTGACGCGCGCGCGGCGGGATGGCAACTGAGTCCTCAGGATGCCTGGATAGCAGCCACCGCACTGGCTCTTGAGGCTCCACTGGCAACGAATAACCGTCGAGATTTTGCCAACATTGCGCGACTCCAACTGCTCTCACAGTGAGTCAATCGGTTAGCCGTAATTCGGGTTTGCTACGATATGGCAAGTGTCCGCACGACCCCCGTCGGTCCGCCCGTCACTGCACCGGAGGATTCAATGAAAAACAATTTGCGAACGATCTTGATTGGCTGCATGACATTGCAGTTGATGGCCGGCCCCATGGTGGCGCAGTCGAATGACGCCGCCCTGATTGCCAAGGCTAAAGGCATTCACGACCGCGTCATCAAGCTCGATACGCACAACGACATCGACGCGTCGAACTTCACGGCGGATTGCAACTACACGATGCGCCTGACCACGCAGGTGAATCTGCCCAAAATGATCGAGGGCGACATGGACGTCACGTTCATGATCGCCTATACCGGACAGGGTCCGCTGACGCCGGAAGGCTACGAGAACGCGTACGCCACGGCGGTGGCGAAGTTCGACGCTGTGCACCGCCTGACGGAAAAGATCGCGCCGGACAAGATCGGCCTCGCGCTGACGCCCGCCGACGTGATCGCCTTGCACAAGAAGGGCCTGCGCGTCGCGGTCATCGGGATTGAGAACGGGTATCCGATCGGCACCGACATCAAGCGGGTGAAGGAGTTTTACGACCGCGGCGGCCGATACATGTCGCTGGCCCACAACGGCAACAGTCAGCTGGCCGATTCCAATACCGGCGAGGTGCAGGGCTACGACTACAACAATGGCTTGTCGCCGCTGGGCCGCGAGGTGATCGCGGAGATGAACAAGCTCGGCATGATGGTGGATCTCTCGCACCCATCGAAGGGCGCCAACCTGGAGGCCATACGGCTCTCCAAGGCGCCGGTGATTGCTTCGCACTCCGGCGTGCGCGCGCTTGCGGATGTGAGCCGCAATATGGATGACGAGTTGCTGCTGGCGTTGAAGAAGAATGGCGGCGTGATTCAGACGGTGGGCTTCGCCTCGTATGTGAAGACGGATTCGAAGGAGCGCGTCGCGGCGTTGGCCAAACTGCGCGAGGAGTTCGGGCTGACGGCAGGGGGCGGCGGACGCGGCGGGGCCGGTGGCAGGGGTCGTGGCGGCGAAGGGGTGGCGGCCGACACGCCACGCGCATGTCCGGTTGAGGGCGCGGCGGGCACAGCGGCGGCGGGACGCGGCGCGCGCGGCGGCCGTGGACGTGGGGGCGCGCTGCTCAATGCGCTGGCGCCGGAGAAGCGCGCGGATTACGAGAAGAAGATGGTTGAGATCGACGCCAAGTATCCGGCGGCGGCGCCGGCCAATGTGAAGGACTTCGTGGACCACATCGATTACGCGGTCAAGAAGATCGGGATCGATCACGTCGGAATCTCTTCGGATTTCGATGGCGGCGGTGGAATCGAAGGCTGGAACTCGGCGGCGGAGGCTTTCAACGTCACCCTGGAGCTGGTGCGGCGCGGATATACCGAGCAGCAGATCGGCAAGCTGTGGAGTGGCAATCTGCTGCGCGTTTGGGGCGAAGTTGAGAAGGTCGCGCAGAAGTTGCGAAAGAGTTAGGAAACGCTCCCTTAGCCGCGAACTATTGTGAACCCAATCAGAGCCGCGACCGTGAGGGAGCGTTCGGCATGCGGCGTCTCAAGGCAACTTAGCAACCGCTCCCTTACGGTCGCGGCTCTGATTACTGAAGGGCGGCTAGCGTTTCGAGTTT